>DATEMW010000326.1:0-29137 GCA_035275385.1 Candidatus Methylomirabilota bacterium
GTCGTGGAGGCCCGCGGTGGCGCAGGGGCCGCGGGCCAGTCGGCGGTGGGCTCGAACGCGGCGGGCGGTGGCGGCGGTGGCGGCGGTGTCCTGTTCGTCGCTACCGGCACAGGCTCGCAGCCGGCCAACCTGACCCTGCAGTGCCCCGGTGGCGCCGGCGGCGCTCCGCAGGGAACCGGAGGGGCAGGTACGGCCGGCGGGACCGGCACGGTGCGCTTCTACCCGCTGGGGGCCGTGTAATGGGCACCGCGTTCTCCTACCCGTTCTCGTCGCCATTCGAGGGCAGCGGGTTCTCGTTCGTGCCCCCGCCGACCAGGGCTCAGCAGCTCGGCCAGAACAACAACCCCAACATCGGCCGAGACCGGATGCTCGACCCGTTCACGGGCGACTACATCCGAACCGCCAACGGAGAGTGGGCCGAGACCTCCGACAGCCGGACGATCATGCTCATCTCGCTCAGCGTGCGGCTCGGCGAGAGCCCGTTCGATCCGTCGCACGGCACCTCGATCCATCGTCGCCTCAAGAGCGGCATCGTCCTGTCCACCGACTTCCTCCAGGCCGAGACCGTGCGCGTCGGCGAGGACCTCCGGCAGGAAGGCGTGCTGTCGGACCTCGTGGTCACCGTCCGCGATCAGGACGGCAACAAGCTCCGCGACGAGACCGGACGGCTCATCATCAGGACCCAGTGGCGAGACCTGGCATCAGGCTCGCCGATCGATGCGACCTTCACTCCGAGGTGACCGGATGCCCTTCGACCTGCCAGCAATGTCTGACACGCGCGACCTCGTCGTCGCGCTCGGCAAGGCCCTGTTCCCGGGGCTCAACTTCGGAAGCGTGCGCAGCTACCACGGCAAGTGGGCCACCTTCCTGTCCGGTGCGGTCACGCAGCTCCACTTCCACGTGGACAGCGCGCAACGTGACCTGCACCCGCTGACCGCCGGCGACGGCAAGCCCATCAACGACTGGGGCAGCGCGGTCGGCGTCGTGCGCAAGGGCGCCACGCCGGCACGCAAGAGCGCCGCGGGGCGCGTACGCGGCGAGGCCGCATCGTTCGCGCTGCCCGGCACGCAGCTCCGGCACCCGCAGACCGGGCTCATCTTCGCGATCGCCAACGCCACCACGATCACCATCCCGGGCGTCGCCGGCGTCGACCCCGACAGCTTCGTCGACGCCGACATCGTGGGCGTCGACGTCGGCAGCCAGACGCGGCTCGAGGCCGGGCAGTCGCTGAACTTCCTCACGACGCCGCCGGGGCTCGAGGCCGAGGTCGTCCTGCAAAAGGACCTCGACGAGGACGGCTTCGACGACGAGCAGTTCGGCAGCTACCGCGGTCGCGTGCTGTCGACGTTCTCGACCACGCCGAGCGGCGGCAATCAGTCGGACTTCGTCGGGTGGGCCAAGGCCGCGCTGCCGTCGGTCGCCACCGCGTACGCGTATCCGAATCGCGCCGGTCGCGGCACCATCGACGTGGTGGCGTTCTACGCGGCGAGCGGCACCTCGCGATCGCTGTCGACCCAGGACCGCGACGCCGTGCTGCAGTACATCAAGGGCAAGGCCCCATTCCAGGTTGCCGGCGACGGCTCGGGCCTTCGGGTGATCACCACGGTCGCCGACCCGAGGCGCGTGGAGCTCCTGATCACGACGACCGGCGTGCTGGCGTTCGCCTTCGACTGGCAGGGCTCCGCGTCAGTGTCGGCGTACAACCCGACGACCCGCGAGCTCACGTTCTCGGGTTCGCTGCCGGCTTCGCTGCGCGCCGGCCATCGGCTGATCCTGGTGGGCGAGGCGGGCGGCTCGGGGGTCACGGCGCAGGATGGTCGCGAGTACAAGATCGAGTCGATCAGCGGCGCGAGCTCGGTCATCCTCGAGAAGTCGCCGCCGACCAACCCGGCGAGCACCGACACCATCTACCCGGGCGGACCGCTGGTGACGCCGATCAGGGACGCCATCGTCGCGCACCTCAACGGCGAGATCGTCTACGCCGGCCGAGGACTGACGCCGATCCCGGAGAGCAAGGCGTCGCCGGTCGACCCGAATGGACCGAGCGTGATCGGCCTCGACATCCTGGCCGAGGGCGTCGGCCCCGCGAACCCCGCGGGGCGCTATGGCGCGTGGGCGGGCGGCATCGTGCTAGCCACGCTGTTCCGTATCGCGACGTACAAGGCCGGCGTCCGCAACATCACCGTCCTGTCACCGCCGACCGACTACGAGGCAGTCGACGACGGCATCGACACGCTGCCGTTCACCCTCAACACCCAGATCCACTACGTCACCCCCGGCGTGGTGATCGTTCGGAGCGCGTGATGGCGCCGGGGGCCGACAAGCGCATCGCCTACGACCCGCCCGGCGCGATCGGACTGGTCGACCGCGAGGCCGTGCTGCTCATCCGGTTCGACGAGACCGACGACTCAGCGCGGCCACAGGACGCCGCTCGCGCGATGACCGACTTCGACGTCACCGCAACGGGCGTGCTGGGCTCGAGGGTCATGCCGCCCATCGTTCCCGCCGCGCTCGGTCGCGGCCGGCTGTTCACGCCAGGCGCCGGCAACGGGCTCCTCGCGCGCGACCTCGACACGGGCTCCACGCTGCTCACCCGCGACATGTCGATCCAGTTGGTCATGTCGTGGGACGCGGCCGCTCAGCTTGCCTCCGGTCAGCCTGGCGTGATCGTCGTGCGCGGCCTGGGCACCGGCTCGGCCGAGTTCGTGAGCTACGGCCTCGAGCTCGACGTGGTCGACGCGCCGACGTTCACCGGCAAGCTGCGGTGGTTCTGGGAGGACGTGGGCGGCGGCGAGCACCTGGCCGCCGGCGTCAACGTCGTCATCCCGCCGGGCCAGTTCACGCTCATCACGGCCACGCGTAGGTGGGTCAGCCCCACGCAGGTCGAGCTCGCGTACTACGTCGGCGACCAGCTCGCCGGCGTCGAGACGAGCGCGAGCGGCTCGATTGGCGGAGGCACCACGGGCACGATGCAGCTCGGCTTTCGCAGCCAGGGCAGCCCCGGCAACGAGTGGGCTGGCGTCCTCGACGAGCTGATGATCGTCGGCCGCGAGCTCTGCGCCGAGGAGGTCGAGGCGACCTGGCTGCGCATCGTGACGTACCAGCCGCTCGGCAACCGGCTGTTCCTCGAGATGTTCGACGGCGGGTTCCCGATCTCCGACGAGCCCGACTCGGACGTCCAGCTCGACATCCGCATGACCGGGCAGTCGATCGGCTTCGCAGCCGCGCAGACGGAGAACCTGCGCGCCAACTTCCTCCCCCAACGCGCCTACGGATCGACGCTCCAACAGTGGGAGGAGGCGGTCGCCGTCACGCCCAAGCCAGCACAGGGCATCGAGGCGCGACGGGCTCGCGTGCTGGCTCGCCTGCGCCAGCGCCGCGGCGTCTCGATCCCGGGCATCAAGGACGCGCTCCTCGAGCTCGTGGACTGCGACGTCGACGACCTGGTGTTCATCGCGTACAGCAACACGATCACCGACGGGTTCGACACCGTGGTCGAGCCGCTGCTGTGGGACATGACGCCGACCGGGTGCGCGGCGGCGAACGCGGGCCGCGCTCGCTTCGCGCCCGGCGCCGGCGACTACACGCTCTCGTCGACGTCGCGGCTGTGGCGCACGATCGCGCGGACGGTGAGTCAGCCGGTGGCGCCGGTCGACGAGCTGCTCGGCGTCATCCTGGGCGGCGAGCAGGTGATCGCCAAGCTGGTGTTCACCACGCCGCAGGACACGTGCGAGGCCGGCGTGTGGGTCGGCGACAAGAGCGCCGGCAACTACCTGGTGCTCGGGCTGCGCGATGTGGCGGGCTCGTTCAAGGTCGTCACGGAGTCGTTCATCGCCGGCATCAGCCAGGGCCTGGTGGTGCAAGCGACGCTCGGCGCGAACCCGGCCGCGATCTGGCTGTACCTCCGCGGCAACGCGTTCGGCGGATGGACGCCGGCGTGGTCGGTGACCGGGCCGAGCTCGGACTTCACGAACGGCGGCGCCATCACGCACCCGCACACGGTGCACTGGGCCGGCTGCTACCTGCGCGGCGTAGCGTCCGGCGCGCCCGTGGCGGACTTCGACGACTTCGTCCTGTACATGCCGAACGGCACCAGGCCGTTCAACGCCTACGTGTACCGGAACCCGGCGCTCGGCGGGTCGCCGGATCTCGAGGGCGCACACAGCGTCCTGCAGGCGATCAAGCACGCGTTCACCCACGCGACCATCATCACCAGCCTGGCGGTCCTGAACGCGGACCCCGGGTCACCCTGCGACCGCGGGCCGATGGGGGCCTTGTGACGTGTCTTCGCTCTACTTACATAGAGACAACCACATGAAGAACCACGCGCTCAAGCTCCTCGTTCTGCTGGCGGTCGCATCGTGCGACAACGACTACCAGGCCACCGTGCCGGATGCGGGCGTCGCCGACGCCGCCGCACCACCCGACGCGGCACCAACGCTACAGCAGAAGGGATGCGGCTCCATGGGTAACCTGCCTAACTCGCGCACCATCACCGTCGACAACAGCGACCCGGTCCCGTCCGGTCTACTCGACGAGCTCCAAGACATCGCCATCGCCGGGTCGTTCGCCCCGAGGACGGTCAACATCGGCGGCGAGGAGTTCTGCATCGACCTCGGCGCACCCACGCGCGTCGGCTCGCTGTGGACGTTCCAGACCCGCGGCATCAACGGCAACCCGTTCACGGTCCCCAACGACGCCAGCCACAACCGGCTCGCCCACACGTTGGAGCTGCCCGTCGGGGTCACCGTCCGCTCGATCAGCTGGTCGGCCCACGTGCACAACGACACGCTGCGGACGTTCGTCACCAAGCGCTCCATCGGCGACGGCGGCGTGACGTTCTTCTCATTGCCGCCGGGGACCCCCGTGGCCGGACAGACCTTCTTCGCGACCGCCGGCGGTGTCTTCTGGTCCGGCGGCAGCAGCTGGTTCCTGCACACGCTGAGCGCGGACTTCGTCCACCCGACGGAGATCCCGATCGAGGCTGGGTTCATTTATACGGCGTACGCCGAGACGTGGGGGACCACAGGGACGCCGTGCCAATTCGACGGCCTGCAGATCGTGTACGACAAGCAGCCCTAACGGGTGCATCGAAACGCGTCACCACGGTAGTCCTTGCGACGCAGCTGGTGTTTCGATAACACCAGGTCTATGCCGGGAAAAGACCGTGACTCCGACGACGACCCGGGCGGCGTGGTGGTGGCGATCCAGCGGGCCCCTATCGCGGAGGTGCGACGGGATGTTCAGGACGTCCGCGCCGACGTCGTGCGACTCGAGGTCAGGGTCGAGGACCATGACCAGCACATCGGGGACCTGCGCGAGCGAACCGCGCTGACCGAGGGCCGCGTCGAGCACCTGGTCGACGCCTACCAGCGGGCGGCCAACGTCGTGGCGAGCCAGGCCACGGCCGACGCCGAGGTCCGGCGCGCCGGCGCTGTCGCCGAGATCCGCGAGCGCGAGCGCCAGGGCAAGCATCGGCGCACCATCCAGCGCGAGCTCATCTTCAAGGCCATCACGGTGGCGATGGGGCTCTGGGCGATCGTCTCGTCGATTCTCGCGGCGCGGTGCTAGGCTCGGCGCCATGAGCTTCACGACCATTGCGCTACTCGCGACGGGGGCTGTTGGGATGCTTGGGTGGTTCTTCGCGTGGCGCGGTCGAGGTGACGTGCTCGAGGCGACGACGTCCGAGCTCGCCGCGAGGCAGCTGACCTTCCAGGCCACAGCTGCAGCCTCGGCCGCCGACACCAAGTACCAGGCCGAGAAGCTGCGCACCGACCAGCTACAGGCCCAGCTGGACAGCGAGCGCGCGAGCAAGCAAGCTCTGATCGATGCGCTCGCCAAAGCTGGCTCTCCTGTTGGTCCTGTCGTCGTGGACTCCTCCCTTGACCGGCTGTACCAGGACGGTGACCAAGGAGGTCAAGGTCCCAACGCCGGTGTCGGTGGTGGTCCGGCTGGTGTGTCCGGTCAGCCTGCCCCAGCTGCCGGCCCGCCCGCGAAGGGGTGACGACGCGGCGTGCTCCAAGGCGTTCGGTGCGGGCGCCGTTTGCTTCGCACCGGACGACGCCGTCCGCCTGGGCGTCCTGCTCGACACCCTATCCGGTGTTTACGTGGACCGGAAAGCGTGCGAAACCCAGGCGCATGCAGAAGATCAACCGCATCCTGACATGGCCCCTGCTGTTCCTGGTTCTCCTGGCGCCGGCGACCGCGCTGGCGGCCACTGACCCGCCGACCCCGGACACCGACGCCGCGGCCTGGGTCAAGGCCCTCTACGAGGCTGTCACCTCCAAGAAGTGGAGCGTGGTCGTCGGCTTCGTGCTGGTCGGCCTGGTCTACGTCGCGCGTCGCTGGGCGCTCGGCTGGGTCGCCTGGTTCAAGACCCCGTTCGGCGGGCTCGTCCTGGGCTTCCTGATCGCCCTGGCGGGAACCATGGGGATCGCGCTCGCCGCGGGCGTACAGCCAAGCCTGGCGCTCGTGGCGACCAGCCTGTCGAGCGCCGCGGTGGCGGCCGGGGTCTGGGAGTGGCTCAAGGCCCACATCCCCGGCGTTCAGACCGCGGCCGACAAGGCCGTCACGCCGCCCGCGCTGGCGAAGCTCGAGGACGCGTGACGCCGGCCGAGGTCATGGCACTGCGCCCGGGTGCGAGGGTCACCTGGCGCGGAAGCGCCCCGATGACGCTGGTCGAGGTCGTCGGCGACACCGCCCGCCTGATCGCCGCCGGCGGCATCCCCGTCACGGCCGACCTTGCCGAGCTCGAGATGGCGCCCGAGGATGCGCCGGCGTCATGAGCGGCCTGATGATCGACGGCCATCGCTTCGAGGTCCCCGGTGTCCAGGTCGTCAGCCCCGGCGATGCCGCCTGGGCGCACCTGTCCCCCGGCGACGGTCGACCGCGCACCAACCGGCCCAACAAGGTCGTCCTCCACAAGACCAAGGCCGACGACCCGGAGGTCGTTCGACCCGGCCGCGGACCCAGCGGACGCGCCGAGCGAACCGCGCGGATGTGGAGCGACGACCCGACGTACAGCGGCGCGCATGGCGTCATCGGCAGCGACCTGGTGGCATGCCTGGCGGACCTCATCCGGTTCGAGGCGTTCCACGCGAGGGCCGCGAACCAGACGTCGATCGGGTTCGAGATGTACGAGGAGCTCGGCGGGATCGTCTACCAGGCGATCCTCGACAACGCGGTCAAGGTCTGCTGGGCGGTCGCGGAGCACGCCGGCATCCAGGCGCAGTGCACGCGCTGGGAGAAGCCGCTCACCAGGTTCCGCGACGGCGGCCGCGCGCTGTTCGGGTTCTTCGGTCATCGCAACGTCGACGACTCGAGGAACAAGTGG
The DNA here is from genome assembly GCA_035275385.1 of Candidatus Methylomirabilota bacterium. GTDB lineage: Bacteria > Methylomirabilota > Methylomirabilia > Rokubacteriales > CSP1-6 > AR31. The sequence continues at coordinate 7,334 of DATEMW010000326.1, forward strand.
GACCCGGGGCCGGCGATTTGGGAGGCCCTCATCGCGTCCGGCTTCGAGGTGTTCGACTTCGAGCGCGGCGAGGACCTGACCGTGTGGAAGGCCCGCCAGCGTGAGCTCGTCGCCAAAGGGCACGACCTGGTGGTCGACGGGTTCCCCGGCGAGCAGACCAGGAAGGCCCTGCTCGCCGAGGGCTACCGCGGCGGGATCTACGCCCTGGGCCGCGACAAGCAGACGTAGCAGGCCCACACGCCGAACCAGTAGCCCCAGCGCTTGCGGGGCGAGCCGTACCCGGTGGCCACGTACCGGCGCCGGCGGCACACCTTGCAGCGACGTCGACGGTGGCCCTTCACTTGGACTTCTCGCCGGCCTCGCGCCACACGCCGGATGGCGCATCGAAGCGCATCCCGAGCTTGGTGCCGGTCCTCGACTTGGCGACCCACAGCCTGGCCGGCTTGCGCGGCGACAGCAGCGGGCCGACCACGGTGAACCCGAGCGGGCCGGTGTCGTGCTCGTCGGTGAACTCCGGGATGGGAGGCGGCACCATCTCGTCGTCGTCATCGTACACGGGCTCATGGACGAACGCCGACGTGGCGTGGTCTCCGACGAGCTCGAGTACCAGGCAGTCGCACAGCGCGGGGTCGTGGTCCCTCATCGCGTCGACCTCGCCGGCGGCATCCCGACGCGCAGCAGCTCTCGCCACGCGACGTGAACCGGACACGGCTTGCCCGTCGCCAGGATGGACACCTCGCCTGTCGTGGCCACGGCCATCACCGAGTTGCACTCGATGCAGTAGGTGCCCGGACGCTTGGCGGTCGCGAAGATGTGGACGATCGCCCGCCCGACCAGGTACCCGAGCCGGACCGCGCGGCGCTCGCGATCAAACATCGAGCTCGACCTCGGTGTCGTCGCCGACGAACCCGCGAACCCACCCGGCGCGCGCCGGCGGCGGGATGGGGCGCTCGGGGACGACGGCGAACCCGCGGTCGTTGATGACCACGAGCTGACCCGGGCGCAGGTCCTGGCCCGCCAGCAGGGTGATGGTGGCCGCGCGGCCGTACGGCATCCTGCGGGTCATGGCGAGCTCGATCTCGGCCCGGCGCCAGCGCGCCCACAGGACCTGATGCTCGATGGCAACGCCAACGCCGAGCAGCGTGGCGGCAAGCACCGAGCGCCAGGTCCCGCCGGCGACAGCGAGCTCGACCAGGAGCAGCAGCACGACCAAGGCCCAGAGCACGGACTGCGTCCAAACGATTCGCTTCTTGAGTGGCTTGCGCATCACTTCCTCCCCCTGGTCCGACGGTACGGACCGTTCAACTGGTGCGCGGTGGTTGGGAGCCGGCTACGGAGCCGCGTCTCGCGACGCCGGCGAACGATGTAGATGGCCGCCCCGGCGAGCGCCAGGGCGGCCGCGATCACGAGGAGCGCGATCACCGAGACGCCTCGATGATCGCCGTGACGACCCACTCGGGCGGCCACTTGTTGCTGTCGGCGTCCCCCTCGTGCGCGCGGGCCGCGCTGCGCGCGATCTCGAGGGCCTTGGCGCGCGAGATCGGCGGGCGGCCGACCCACTGGCCGAGGACCTCGCGCTTCCATTCGCGCACGTCGTCCGGCGTCTTCTGCGGGACCTGCACGATCGGGAACGCGGACATCTGCAACGCCATGGTCGCCATCATCGCGTTGATGCCCTCGAGCCACGAGCCGGAGATCGACGCGGGGCCGGGCGTCTCGGCCATGAGCCTGTCGACCGCCTGGCGCAGCATCAGCGCGAGCTTGCCGCTGTTCTGCAGCAGGTAGAACGCCTCGCGCAGCTTCCGGCACAGCGCGCCGGCGACCATCGGCTGCGTCGAGATCACGTGGTCCTGGTCCTCGCGGCTCATCGACTCGGCGACCGGGTCCGTCGGCGCTCCGGTGATCACCGCCGACAGCGCGACGCCGGCGGCTCGCTCGTCGGACGCGTACCACTCGCCGGCTGTCGCGGCCGCGGCCTTGGCCTCGATCCGCAGCACCAGCTCGAGGAGGTTGGCCCGGACGTGGCCGTCGAGGTCGGGCTCCGCGATCACCGGCGGACGCTGGTCGCCGACCATCTCGTGCACGAACAGGGGCGCGTGGCCAAGCGCCGACATCTCGAGCTGCAGGCGGGCCTTGGCCTTCTTGTCGTCGAGCAGGATCACGCTCTGGCCGCGGCGCTCGACGCCGACCTCGGCGAGGTTGGCCGTGATGTGCTTGACGTGCGTCCACGTCGGCTCCCCGAAGATCGGCTCGAGGCGCTCGAGGCGCACCAGCGGCTGCTGATGCTCGGCGGTCTCGTCCATCGCGAGGCGCCACTGCGCACCGCCGACCTCGGAGAGCGTGACGAGCGGGGTGATGATCGGCTGGGTCACGACGCCTCCGCGGCCGCGCGGAGCTCGCCGATCACGACGTCGAGGTCGACCGGCTCGGCGTCCTGGCGCTTGTCCTCGCGCGCGATGATGGCCTTGACCGCGACGTCGAGCCGGCGCAGCCTGCCGTGCTCGAGGATGGCGTGCTTCGCGTAGGCCCCGCGGCTGATGCTCATGCCGCTCGCGCGCTTGAGGTCGGCGACGTCGGCGTCGATGCGTGCGAGCTCGGCGTCGTTGACCCGGCATCCGGCCGGGTGATCCTTGCGCTTCCGCGCCTTCTTGATGGTCTTGCGACTGGTGTTCTTCATGGGTGGATCGACATGGTGGATCGCATGTACTGCCATGTCAACCATGTCTTGACGGAGCGACTCATCCGGTGCGATCGTGGGCTGATGCGCAAAGACACCCGCCGCTACCCGAACGGAATCGTGCGCCGGCCGAGCCAGCCAGCCATGAAGGTCGAAACCAAGAAGCTCACCAGGGCCGAGCAGCTGCGCGCGGTCATCGCCACGAGGCCGCCCGGCGTCGTCGTCATCGAGATCAACAACACCGTGCCGCTGGTGAAGAAGTGACGACGCCGAGGACTTGGGAGCCTGGCTGCAAGTGCTGCTACCCCGGGTGTCCGATGACCCTGTGCACCCCGGTCGACGGCTCGAAGGTGTGCTGGCTGCACGTCCTGTTTCTGGGGCTGCCGGTGGCGCTTCTTGACCCGGAGCCTGCCCGGCGCTAGCTTCCCGGTTGCAGGCATGCGGCGGTGCTCTGACGGCGGGTGGGTTGATCGCAATCCCCACCCGCCGTCATCCTCTCCCCGGATCGCCCCGCCTGCCCGTGACGGCCGCCGGTCACTTCACCGAGGCGGTAGGGAGCAAGGCGAGCCACCCGCCGGGCTCCTGGTCTATCCTGTGCCCATGATTGCACTGCCGTCGAACTCCGCGATCGACACCCTCCTCCGCGCCACCGACCGCGACCCGGCCGCCGTGGCGCTCGCCCGCAAGCTCGACAGGGCGTTCGAGCAGGCCGAGCTCGAGGACTACCGGACCATCAGCAGCGACCGCGGCCCCGTGCGTGGGTATGGCGGCGGCGCACGCCGGCGTTAGGGCGGGCGGGAATGGTTGCGCCTGGCCGCGATCTCCTGCACAACCGGGTCATGCCCGATCAGACGCAGCTTGACCGAATCGAGGGCCGGCTGGGCCGCATCGAGCAGCTCCTAAGCAACGTCACCGCCCTCCAACGCGCAACACTCTCGGAGATATTCACCATGGCCAGCAACGTCGACACCGTGATCGCGAAGGTTACCGAGCTCGAGACCGTCAACGACTCGGCGATCGCCCTCCTCGGGCAGCTCGCGCAGCTCATCCGCGACAACTCCACCGACCAGAGCGCGCTCCTGGCGCTCGCCGACCGCATCGACACCGACAAGGCGAAGATGGCGGACGCGGTGGTCGCCAACACCCCGGCCGCGCCCGCTCCCTGATGGACGGTCGTCCGGTGCGAGGGGCCATCGCCCTCGTCGTAGTCCTGGCCTGCACGGCGCCTGTCGCCCTGCAGGCCATTGCTTTGCTGGGCTAGGGCGCGACGAGCCAGCGGATCGGCTTGCCGCACATCTCGGCGTACTCGATCTCGCCGGCCGTCGACTTGCCGATGTAGCCGCCGACGTTCAGGACGAACACCTCGTCGGCCAGGTCGATCTTCTGCTTGTGGAGGTCGTCGAGGGCGAGCTTCTGTTCAGGCGTGCACCCGATGTTCTCGCCGTGGAGCTCGCGGCGAACCGGCTCCTTCGACTCGGCGAACTCGCGAGCGAATCCGACAGACAGCACGATGTTGCCCTTCATGGTCTCGTCGTAGTTGGCCTGGACGAATTCCGAGTAGAACCGCGTGGACCCGCACAGGACGACGACGTGCGGCCGGTGCTTGCGCAGCTCATCCTGTGCGAGGTGCTTGGAGCAGCGGAACCCGCTGCAGTGGCACTCGCCGCGCGCGATCTCGTGGAGGTCCGCGCGCACGAGCTCGTCGTCCTCGCACCCCAGCTCCTGCGCCTCCGACAGCCGAGCCTCCGCGGCCGCGGAGCGCAGCGGGGTCCTGCGCCAACACTGTCGAGCCGCGCACGGCGGCTCCGGGTGGTCGCCGTCGCAGCGGATGGCGATCGCCGGTCGCGCCGGGGTGTGCTCGCCCCTGGCGTGGTCGGTCGCCAGGCAGCCATCCGGCGCGAGCTCGAACGTGCCGGGCTCGATGCCCTCGGGCACCCGGCCAGCGGTGAAGGTGACCGGCGCGTCGAGGTCCCACGGGATGAACGTGTGGGGCTCCATCGGCTCGCCGGGCTGCCTGGGCTTGTCGCAGTACGCGCACCGCGAGAAGTAGACGGGCTCGCCGTGCTCGGTGATCTCGCCGGTGCGCACCACGCGCGGCAGCTCGCCGGCGCCGGGGCACGGCTTTGGCGTCCCGTCGTACCAGTCGGGCGGCGGCCTCCCTGGCGTCTCGGGGCAGGGGCACCCGACGCAGACGTACGCGACGTCGCGACCGCCGTGCTGGTGTCCGCACGCGCTGCAGCCGTGCGGCTGAATCGTGAAGGTGATCACTCCGTCGCTGTCGATGTTCATTGCATCCTCGCTATCATTCGCACGCGCGTTCCGATCCGCTCTGCAGAGCCCGCGCGCTCTAGCTCCTGCAGGGCCTGGGCAAACAGGGCGCCGCGACCGACGCCGAACGTCTTCTTGAGCTCGTGGAGCTCGATGCCGAGCATGCCGTGGCGGTGGAGCGCCTCGACGATCTTGGCCCGCCGCATGGCCGCCGCGTCCCCGGCCTTCGACGCGTTGATGTCGTCCCTGACCTGGGATGTCGTGCGGGGCAGCGCGATCCGGTGCTTGTCCTTCTTGTCCTTCTCCGCGTCGGCCTTCACCTGGCTCGGCGTGGCCGGCAGGTAGTCGCGCTCGACCCACACGCCGCCCGGCTTGCGGAACAGGAACCCCTCGCGCCCCTCGCGCCCCGTGTTGCGCGCCTTGGGCACCAGCACGTGCGAGTCGAGCTCGGGCGCGTCGTCGACCTTGAACACGGTCAGCACGAGCGAGTTGCTGCACGCCGATGCCACGGCCTGGCTGGACATCTCGATGGCCATCGCGTCGGCGGCTGACTCGAAATCGGTCTTGCCCGTGGTCGCCGCCTGGTTCGACTTCGAGACCTGGTTCAACAGCATGATGAAGCTGTTGGTGCGCAGCGCCAGGCGTCGGAACCGGCGAGCCCAGCGGCGCAGCGCAGCGCGATCGTCGCGCTCCTCCGCCACGAGCTCGCCCAGGTGGTCGACCACGACGAACGGCGGCACCCGGTAGACCTCCCAGGCCATCAGGATCGCGTGCTCGATCGCCGCGAACTGCTGGTCGGGGTCGTCGTACTCGTCGACGTAGTGCCACATGTCGTCGATGGCGGTGAGCGAGTGAGCGATGCGCTCCTCGGGCCAGTCCTCGCGGACCGCCGCCATATGGACGCCGTGCATGTTGGCCACGACGCGGAGGTCGACCTGCTCGGGGTCGAGCTCGAGGGGCGCCCAGATGATCGGGTGGCCGTGGCCCGCGTTCGCGATCGCGCACTGGATCGCGAACGAGGTCTTGCCGCCGCCGATCGGTCCGGTCACGGCGACGCACTCACCGACGTACGTGCGGCAGCGGCGTGCGATGTTCTGCCACTGGGCAGGCCACCACATCGCCGGCATCTGGCGCTTCCTGATCAGCGACGGCACCACGGCGAGCGGGCTCGGCAGCACGTGCCGGGTCTTCTGCGCCTCGTTCGCCTTCTCGAGGGCGGCCGCCCACATCTCGCGCAGCTTCGCGCTCGGCCGCATCCGCGGGAACGGGACGGAGCTGGGCTCCGGCGTCGCCTCCGCGGGCGAGCCGAACTCGTTGACGTCGGCGTCCGTCACCGTTCGGCGCTCGCGAGGTCTGTCCACCAGGTCAGCATCCCCGCGATGTCCACGCCCACCCTGACCAGGTCGTTCAGGTCCTTGACCGGATTGCCCTCGAGCAACAGCTCGCTCTGACAGAACAGCCAGCCGACGCGCCGGGGGCCGAGCAACCGGATGGCCACCTTCGTCGCCGCGTTGGGGTCCTCGTTGATCGACTGGTCCGCCGCTCCGGCGACCGTGCGGCCGTCCTTGAGGACCCGAGGCGGGTCGGCCTGCTCGACGATGGTCAGCCTGCTGTCGCTGTCGCGCTGCGCCAGCGCTTGCGCAGCCCATGCCGTCACGATGGCGAGCGAGCCGGCCTCGACGGCGCCGAGGACCTGCGCGTTGGGCCAGACCTGCAACGCGGTCAAGTAGTCCATGGCTCCCTCGGTGATGACCACGTGGTCAGAGTCGATCGCGTGGGGGCTGCCGTAACAGCCGATCAGCTGTCGCGTTTTGCCGCGCTCGGCGGGCGAGCTCGTGACGCCGCCGACCATGCCGATGATCTTGGGCTGACCCGGCTCGGGCTCGAGGCGTCGAGCGCGCAGGTCCACCATCGCGCCGTCGACCGTAGACCGGACGGGCACCACCATCGACATGGTGCCGCGGCGCGTACCCATCGTGTACCAGAGCGTGCGCATGTCCTCGTTGATGGATGGGTCGCGCGCGTCGATCTTCGCCCGCAGGTCTGGCGCCAGGCGCAGCGGCGTGTATCGGAGCTCCTCGCGCGCCATGACCGCCTTGGCGTCGAGGCCACGGCAGCGCAGGTACGACGAGCACGCGCTGCCGTCGACGTGCAGGCGATCCCATGCCCAAGCGGCGCGCCGGCGCGCGCTCGCGATGCGGTCGGCCAGCGGGATCACCGGGGGAGGCGCGGGGCGCGGGCGCGGGTCGGGCTTTTGTGGACCGATGCCGAACAGGTCCGAGCCGGGGTCGAGCTCGACGCCGGCGATCCCCGCGGCGATCTCGAGGACGCGCGGAAAGTCGTTCTTGACGTCGAGGCCCTCGCCGAGCGCGAGCAGCATCAGAAGATCCCCGCCCTTGTCGCACGACCAGCAGTGCCACTTGCCGTCGCGCGCCAGGCCGAACGCATCGGAGCCGTGGTCGGTCTCTGCGCAACGCGCCGAGCGCATCCACCGACCGCGCCATGCGCCCTTGATGCCGAGGTGTTGGGCGACGTCCTCGGCCCTGAGCTGCGCCATCACCGCGTCGCGCTCGACGTGCGCCGTCACGCCCTGCCCCCGCGCACGCGTTGCCATAACCTGGCCAGCAGCGACGGCTTGCGGTACGGCAGCACGCCAGGACCCGGTATCCTCGTCGGAGGCGGACGATCGGGCCGCGGGGATCGGAGCGCGGCGAGCTCCTGGTTCAGGCCCTGGATCTCCTGGCGCAGCTCGTAGACCTCGCGGTCGTGGGCGCGCCGCTCGGTCACCAGCGCCTGGTTCATCGCCTGCGCGTTGCCGCGCTGGATGTCCATCTCCTTGGCCATCTCGTCGAACTTCGACGCGCGGCGCTCGTGCTTGACCCGCGGCTCGGCGGGGATGATGCCCTCGTTCTGCGCGATCTTGAGCAGCGCCTTGTGCGCGGTCACGATGCACCACTCGACGGGGGTCTGCTCGTGCAGGTCCATCAGCTCGACCAGGAGCTGCGCAACGAACGCGACGTCGTCGACGTATTCGGCGCCGTCCGCGTTGCTGATCGCGCGCGCGATGGCCTCGCGCTGTGCCGGACGCAGTGCGTTGAGGGCCTCGGCCAGCGTCCTCACGTCGGCACCGCCTCGAACCGGCGATCGGCACGCGAATCGGTCTGTCCGACGCGCCTCACATACCCCTTGTGCTCGAGGGAAACGAGCGCCGAGTACACCGCGGTGTTGCTCTTGTTGAGCCAGCCGGCCAGCTCGTGCACCCAGGGTGGGCGCTTCTTCGTCCTGGTCCACTTGACCAGGGCGGCGAGGTACCACGCCTCCATCTTGGTCGGTAGATGACCTGGTACCGCTGGCGGCTTCCCGGGTGACTTGTCGTTCATTCTAAAAAAGTAGTACAAGGACTCGAGCGCCGCTGTCAAACAAGAGTGGGCGCGCATGCCACAGCTCAGGGAGAAACGACATGTCAACAGGATTGGAACTACAGGTACTTGACGTCAGGACGCACGAGCAGTTTCTCGTGCGTCAGTCGGAACGGATTGACAAGTGGTGCAAGGGCGACGTGAGGGCCGAGTCGCTGCAGCGGTTCGTGCTGCACGAGATGTCGATGAACAACGACCTCCGGCAGTGCACGCCGACGAGCATCTACCTCGCGATCCTCGCGTGCGCGGCCAACGGCCTCGTGCCGGGGAAGATCCGCAACCTCTGCTACCTCGTCCCGTTCAACAACACGGTGAAGGGACCCAACGGGCAGGACATGAAGGTCGCCGAGGCCACCTTCATGCGCGGCTGGCGCGGCGTGAAGCACCAGGGGTACCGGGCCGGGCTGCAGATGGTCAGCGCCGACATCCATCGCAACGACACGTTCGACTACGACAAGGGCACCAAGGGGTTCGTCCGGTACCGCGCGGCGCTCGAGGGTCGCGGCCCGGTGATCGGCGCGGCCGCGTGGACCGAGCTACCGAACGGCCGCGGCGTCGAGGTCGAGTACATGGACGTCGAGGAGCTCGAGAAGGTCCGCGCGTTCGCGTGCAAGTTCAAGCCGAGCCCCGCTTGGAACGGGGATTTCAAGAACCAGATGCAGCGCAAGAGCGCGATGCGCCGGCTCGGCAACCAGATCGAGATGGGCGAGGAGTTCTTCGCCGGCGAACTCATCGAGAACGCACAGGATGAGGGCTCGCTGTCGACCGCGATCGACGCGCTGACCGACGGCGAGGCGACCCGGATCATGAGCCAGCAGTCGGTGGAGGCCGCGACGTTCGGCGCTCTGCCGCGGCCCGCACAGGCGCAGGTTCCGGCCCAGCTCCCCGCGGGACCCGCGCCCGCGAAGCCGGCGGCCGCCGCCAAGCCCAAGGCCGCCGCGGCGCCAGCGCCGGCCGCGCCCGCTGGCCAGAAGCTCGACGAGGCCAAGGCCAAGGTCGAGAACAAGTCGCGCCCTCCGGCGGCGCCCACTTCGTCGAGCGGTTCGCCTGCGACCGCGAACGATGGTGGGACGCCGCCCGCGCGCTCCGAGGGTAACCCTACTGCTGGGGCTGCTGGCTCGACGGCGCAGCCCTCCCAGGCTTCACCCGCCGCGAGCTCGCCCGCCTCCTCCGGTACGGCGAGCAATCCGTCGACCTCCTCGGAATCCTCTCCGGCCCAGAGTACGGAGAGCTCGTCTTCTGCGTCTACCGAGGAGGACGGGGGCGACTTCGGGGACGTCGCGAACGAGCCCGGACCGGATGAGGACTTCGACGCCTCGTTCGGCGAGGACCCGGAGGACAGCACCCCGCAGGCGCCGGTCACGCGCGAGCAGTGGGTGGCCGCGTTCCAGGCGTGGGCCGCGGCGCACCCGACTCGCGAGCAGGTGAACGCCGACGCCAGCTGGCAGGACGTCTTCCGCGGCTGGTGCGCGGCGTGCCAGTCCAAGGCCGAGATGGACGCCGACAAGCCGGTGTTCATCAACTGGGCCAAGGGGGTGTTCAGCGTCGGTCGCAAGGCCGACCCGTCCAAGGGCATCACCGCGCTGGCCCCCGACCCGGGGTCGGCCGACATGCAGAAGATCTTCGCCCACCGCTACAAGCAGGTGCCGTGATGCCGGCGCCGACCAAGAGCCCCACCGTCGCGATCCAGCTGCATCCGGCCACGGCCGCCAAGCTGCGCGCGATCGCCGAGACGATGGGGGTGTCGGCGGACGCGCTCGGCGAGCGGATCATCGTCGAGATGTTGCCGACCGTGCAGCACGAGGACCTCCTCGACGTGCAGGACCCCCAGCAAGGCCCCCAGGAGGCCCTGTGAGCATGCGCTGGTGGTGGATCGGGTACACCGACCGCTCGTACCCCAAGGGCCAGCAGGCCCGGGGTTGCGTCATCATCCGCGGCCTGAGCTGGAACGATGCCGTAGCGGCCGCCAAGCGGCTCGGCCTCGAGCCCGCCCCCAAGGGACCCGCCGAGGACTTCGAGGCCCTGGGCGGCCACATGGACCCCAAATTGGGCGAGCCCCCGCCGGGGTACGCCGGGCGCTGGCTCACCAACGACCAGGCCCTCGCGCTGGCGAAGCTGTGGGACCCGAACGGCGGGGTAGCGAACGCGACTGACATCGAGCGCGCGTTCCTCGACGACGAGGCGAAGGAGGGGGACCCCCTGTTTCGACGAGGACCCCGATGAACCCGGGCCGCCTGCCTGCACAGACGGGCTCGAAGGTGCATCGGATGTGGATGTGCCCGGCGTCGGTGATCCTGCCGCAGAACGTGAGCGATGACTCGGAGGCCCGCTCCGAGCCGGCGCGCGGCAAGGGCCACGTGGTGCACAAGTACCTCGAGCGCGTGAGGGCCGTGGGTCCCGAGGAGGCCCTCGCGGGGGTCCCCGAGGACTGCCTCATCCTGTGCAAGGCCCTCGACATCGACCGACTGCCGACGCACCTCAGCACGGAGGTCGCGTTCGCGTGGAACTGGGTCACGCAGACCGCGCGCGAGCTCGGCCGCAACCTGGGGCACCGCGACTACGACCTGCTCCGCGTCGACTGGTCGTGCGAGATCCCGTGCACCATCGACGTGGTCGGCAGCGCGCAGGTGATCGTCGGCGGGTTCGCGCGCATGCGCGGGTATGTCGGCGACTACAAGACCGGGCACACCAGCTACCCGAGGCCCAACCGCTTCGGGCAGACCATGCTCGGCGCGCTCTGCGCGCGGTCGGTGCTCGGGCTCGAGGACTGCATCGTCGAGCTGATCCACATCGACGACGATGGCGACAGCTGGCCGGCGCGCGACCTGGTCGACGAGTGGGACATGGACACGTTCGCCCGCGAGCTGACCGAGACGATGGAGTCGCTGCCGGCCCTCGTGGAGGCGTACGACTCGGGGCTCGCGATCGTCAAGCATGAGGGGTCGCACTGCGCGTACTGCCCGGGGTTCAAGGACTGCTCGGCCAAGGTCGGGCTCATCCGGTCGATCCCGGTGGAGCTCGTCAAGCTGGGCATCGCGCCGGGGGCCAACGGCGAGCTCGAGGTCGCGCCCAACGCGATCACGGTCCGCAACGCGGCCATGGCCTACGAGGCGTGCGAGCGCATCGAGGCCATCCTGCGCAAGGTCCGCGCGGAGGTCTGCGGGATCGCCTACCACGAGCCGATCCCGCTCAGCGACGGCCGGGTCATCGAGCGCTACACGCACAAGCGTCGCGCGGTCGATGGTCGGATCGCGGCCGCGGTGCTCGAGGAGCGCTACGGCCGGGCCGAGGCGATGACCGCCGTCGACATCAAGGTCTCGATCGACGGGATCCGCGATGTGGTCGTGCGGAACATCGACCCGAAGGCCAAGCCCCGCCCGAAGATCGAGACCAAGAAGGGCGACGGCCTCCTCGATCTCGTCCTCCGCGACATCGAGGGCCGCGGAGGGCTCGCCACGAACGTCGGCGAGGAATGCAAGCCGCACATGCCGCGCAAGGCGAAATTGCCTGCGGGCGGCGGCTCGCGGTAGCGGCCGCTAGGCCCAGCTCGGCGGGTCGATCTCGTCGCCGAACGCGCCGAGCTGGACGTCGCTCATGTCGACGGTCGCGGCGTTGACCGTGATCAGCGACGAGGACGACTTCGTGCCACCGCTCGGCCCGACGGGCGCCGAGACGATGACGTTGACGCCGGACGACGGGGCGACGCCGACGATCGCGCCCTCGCGGGGGTTGGACGGGTTCAAGGTGGCTCGCATGGTGGTGGAGTTGCCGGATGACACGGACGGTGTCGCCGCCGTGTTGACCGACCCATCCGGGTTGTGGAGGGTGATCGAGAAAAGACGCGCCTTGCCAACGGTGAGTGGAGTTGCCATCGCCCCGGTGGTCGCACGGCCGCGCACCGGATGCAAGGGGACTGTCCGGTGCATCCCTACGCGGCGCGCTTGCGGCGGCCGCCGGGCTTGCCAAGCCGGAGCTTGTTCCCCTTGCGGAGCCGGCTGGTCACGCTGTCGCCGGCGGCGCGCGTGTTGTACCAGAGCACGACGCGGTGGTCGTCGACCTGGAAGAACAGCTGACCGACCTTGACGACGAACACGATCGGCGGCGGGTACCCGAGGCGGCTCACCTGGTGATCGCCCCGAGGCGCTCGGCGATCTTCGCGCGCGCCGCGCGCCAGCGCTTGAGCGGCTCACGCATCATGTCGCCGGCGACCTGGACGTCGACGCTGCGGCTGTCCTCCGGGTAGCGGGCGACGACGTCGAGCAGCTCGTGCATCGCGCGCAGCGCGGCGCTCATGTCGAGGCGGAACCGCGCCGCGGCCGACTTGCCGGCGCGGGGGTGCGCCGCGATCACGAGCTCGTCGGGCAGGCCCATCAGCATGCTCTCGAGGGCCTCGAGCTCGGCGCGGTCGTCGGCCAGCTCGTCGAAGTTGGGGCGCTCGATCTCGAGCGTCAGGGTAGCGGTGGGTGGGGTTGCCATGGTGTCTCCTATCGTACGTCGGGGTCGGTGGTGAGCTGGCGCAGGATGCGCTGTAGGTCGGTGGCGTCGCGGGCCAGGGCGCGGCGCCCGGCCGCCTCCCTGCGCAGCTCGCCGGCGGCGCGCAGGTTGCGCACGCGGGCGCCGCGGGTGAACGAGGCGTCGACGTGGGCCTCGGCGTCCTGCTCCATGCGAGCGGCCGCGCCGAGCTCGCGCTCAATCTCGCGGTCGACCGAGCAGAACAGCGTGCGCAGCTCGGCGCCGGACATCTCGAGGATGACCCGGCCGTTCTCGATGCGGCCCTTCACTGGCCACCCTCGGGCAGCCGGCGGGCGCCGGGCGGCAGCATCAGGTCAACCGCGCCCGCGTCGATGGTGCGGTCGTCGAGGAGGCGGCGCATCACCTCCGACCAGGTCTCGATCATGCGGGCGGCCAGCCGGAGCTTGTCGTCGCGGCCGATCGCCTGCTTGACCCGGCGCACGATCGCGTCGTTGCTGCCGAGCTCGGTCAGCTCGGCCGCCAGCCGCATCAGCCGCGCGTCGTCGCCGAACACGGTGAACTTGAGCCTCACCTTGCCGCCGCGGCCGTGCGCGTCGTTGCTGCCGACCCGATCGGCGCCGACGCCTGTCATCTGCGCGTCGCCCGTGAGGACGTCGAGCAGCGCCAGGAGCGCGACCATCTTTGCCTTGGTGTCGTCGTTCGCCATCACAGCCTCGCCGGCCCGCAGCTCTCGCACGCGGGGAAGTTGGAGCACTTGTCGCCCGGGTGGCAGGGCGACTCCGACGACGGTCGCGACGAGCACGAGGTGCCCTTCCACCACGGCGGCCGATCGGGCATTACGCTCGACGACGCCAGCTCGATCGCGGCGTGGGCGCGGTCGACCGCGGGCTGTGCGATCTTGCGCATCCGCGCGATCGACGGCGACGGCGGTGCGACGCCGGGCTGCGTGGCCTCGGTGTCGAGGGACTGCCGGTAGTCGGCTCGGATCAGGTCCAGGTGCCGGCCGATGATGCCCTTGAGCCACCCGGCGACCACCTCGCGGCGCGGGCGGCCCTTGACGTCGTGGTAGTGGGCGAGCGCGCGGCGCAGCTCGTCGTCGACGTCGACCAGCACGGCGTGGTGGTTCGAGGCGCCCTTGACGGCGTGCTGGCCCTGCTTGACGACCTTGCACATGAAGGTCGAGACGGTCGGGTGCAGGTTCGCGCGGGCGGCCTCCTCGGCCTCGCCGTCGAACTCGAAGAACTCGACCGTGGTTGCCTCGGGCGTGCAGGTCACCGCGGCCCACTCGTTGTCGTGCATGCCGGGCCTGGTCATCTTGCGCTGGGTGGTCATCGCTACTTTGCCTTCCTGGGCTTGCCGCCCCGCTTGGTGGTCTTGGCCTTGGCCCTCGCGTCCTCGGCGGCCTTGACCGCGATCAGCATGGCCTGGACGCTGTCCTTGGCCCGCTGCTCGCGAGCGAGCACAGCCTGCATCTTGTCGGCGTCGACGATGCTGGCGATCGCCTGCTCGACCAGGCGATTCAGCTCGCGCGGCGGAAGCGCGTCGAGCTCCCACGAGAACTCTCCGTGCTCGGCGATGTAGGCGGCGGCGCGGCTGTCGGTGATCTTGGCCGGGTTGGGCGGCGGATTGAACTTGTCGATCTGCGCGCGGGTCAGCGCCAGCTTGCGGACCTCGAGATCGGGGACCCCGAACTCCTCGAGCCTGACCCGGACGTCGCGCACCATGTCGTTGCCCGACGGGTCGTGGTCGCCGAGGTACAGGACGATCGACGACTCCTCGGGGCTCGCGTTGATCATCCGCTCGGCGGAAGCCTTCACGGCCGACGCGCTGCTGTAGCCCTTGTTGACCATCAGCGCGATGTGGTGGCGCCGCGCGATTGGTCCGAGTACGCCGGCGAGCGCTTGCTTCTCGACCCAGAGCTCGACGTAGTGCGGCTGGTCGCGCCAGCGGGGAAGCCGGAACTGGCGGACGGCGGCGTCGACGATCTCGTCGATCGAGTCCCACTCGGAGGGCACGTCGGGCTCGCGGCCGCGGTCCTCGATCAGGTCCCAATCGACGAGCCCGGCGTAGCGCGCATCGGCGAGCAGCGACGTCAAGTTCTTGTAGCTCGTCGGAGTGTTGGGGATCTTGCCGCCGGCGACCAGCCGGTAGTAGACCTGGCGCGCGGTGAGGCGCTGGCCGTCGTACTCGCCGAGGATGACGTTGATCTCCTCGATGCGGGCGAGCGAGTCGGCTCGGAAGTTGATGGTGCGGAATTGCTCGAGACTCACGGTGTGCTCCTGGTTTGACGGGGATCGACAAGTATCGAATTGTCGTAGACGTTGCGTCGGGCGACCGGATGAAAGCGGACCCTCATCCGGTCGACGGGCGCAGCGGCCCTCGGTGTCAGTTTTTGGCCTTCTTGGCCGCGACGTGCGCGTCGACGGCGCGCCGGATGTCGGCGGGATCCTCGCCGGCCATGTCGAGCACCAGGGCGACGACGTCGACCCCGCCCTTGCCGTCGGGCATCGGTGCGACGTCGACGTGCAGCGCCAGGCGCGACACCCCGCGGCGTCGGGCCTCGTCGAGGATGAACATCTCGATGGCGCGACGGAGCGCGTCGAGGTCGGCGCTCACAGCACGCCCCCGGTGCGCTTGCGGTCGAACTCGATCTCGTCCCACACCGCCGAGAACCGGGCGCGGATGCCCTGGTAGTCATCGCCGGCGATGCCCTCGAGCTCGACGATGGCCGCCTTGATGGCGCTCTGCGCGCTCTCGACGCGGCCCTCGCCGAGAACCTGGCCGTAGGCCACGACGCGGCCGCCGATGGCGCGCAGCTCCTTGAGTAGGCTCTCGGCGCGGGTCGACGAGATCTTGCCGGTGTGCTTGACCTCGAGCGCCTCGGCGACCTTGCCCGACGCGATGCACTCGGCGATCTGGCGCTCGCGCTCGGCCTTGGCGTTGGCCTGCTCCTCGGCGATGCGCCCATGCAGCTCGGCCACCTCGTCGATCAGGCCGCGCACGATGCCGTCGCGCAGCTGATCGCTTGTCGCGACGGGCAGGCCCGTCACCCAGCCAGAGCCGAACCCGGCGCCGCGCACGGCCTCGCACAGCTGCTTGGCCGCCTCGACGTTGCGCGCGGGGACCAGCCAGCCGAGCGCGCCGAACCGGACGCCGTCGAGGTTCCATCGGATGGTGCGCGACAGCCAGCTCGTGACGTCCCCCGACTTGAAGATCTCCGACGCCATCCGGGCGCCGAACGCGGCGATCACTGGGTCGCCGAGCTTGGCGTCGCCGGTGTAGCTCAGCGTCGAACCGGACAGCTTGAAGCGGCACACGACCTTGCCCAGCTCGTCGCCGATCGCCGAGGCGTGGGCGACGCGGCCGACGGTCCACGCGTGCTCACCGGCCGCGAGATCCGAGCCCTCGGTGCCCTTGTGCAGCGGCTTGATCGCGAGGCCCTGGCGGGACAGCGTCGCGATCGCCGAGCCCGCCTGAGCGCGGGCGTTGGGGGCCTTGGGCGACCACGCCTCGCGGCCGATCTTGGCCAGCGCTCCGACGAGATCGCCGCGCGTCATGCCGCTCGACCCCTCCCACGCGACGATGGCGTGATGGCCCTCGGCGACCGCGCCGGCGACCAGGTCCTTGCTGGTCATCGCGACGTCGAGCCGCTCGATCGGCGCCTCCTTGGGGCCGACGACGAACGCGCGCTCCGACCGTGGCCGGTCGAAGATCCCGGGGCCGGTCGGCGTGTGCACGATGCCGGGGCCGACGGGCAGCGTCGACTCCACCATCGGGCCGGGCAGGTTCAGCGCGGCGAGGTCGGCCGTGGTCATGCCGTACTGGGTCCGCAGCGTCGTGAGGTAGCTGGCGTGGGTCGGACCGCGTACGCCGTTGCGGATCGCCGTGATGTAGCCCTCGCGGTTCGAGAATCCGCCGCCGCGCAGCTGGCCGCCGCGCATCGAGCCGATGCCGGCCGTGGCCGCGTTGGACGTCGACTCGGCCGCGATCGCCGCGAACTCGGGGACCACGGTCTCCTGGGTCTCCGGCGCGGGCGCCTCGACGACGGCCGCGAGCGCCACGGTCGGCGCGGTGGCCTCGCCGGCGATCTCCTCGGGCGCGGCGCCGAATTCGTTGTCGAGCTCGGCCGCAGCGCGGAGGTCGGTCGCCGCGCACTCCTGGCACAGCGCGCGCTCGTCGACCGGCCGCTTGCGGCTGCAGGCGATGCACGTCGGGTTGCGGACATCGTCGACGAGGTCGAGCATGATGGGCGACTCCTCGGGCTCCTGCGCGGTCGTCCGGTGCGCGGTCGGGTTGTCCATCTCGAGCAGGTCGAAGCGGTTCACGTCGTCGGTGGTGAGGTCGGGCATGGCGGTCACTGTGTGCTCCTGGTGGTTGATGAGGTCGGCCAAGTATCGAATTTGTAGTAGGCGCTGCGTCGGTCCAACGCCGAATTCCGGGCCACGGGTTCGGCGCTCGACGGGCTCAGCGGCCCTGTCCGGTCTAGCAGGGCGGTGGGATGCACTCGTCCTTGCTGTGGTCAAAGTCGTCCCACTCGTGGTCGTCGACGTCGTGGTCCCACGGCACGCGCTCGCCGTGGATGTAGCGCCACTTGGTGCGCTTGCAGGCGGGCGCCTTGCCCTTGGGCGCATCGGCGTGCACCGGACAGGCGAGCGCCAGAGCGAGCGCCGCTGCGACGAGCCGCGTCACTTGCGCCCCACCATCCGCTCGGCGAGCCACGTGGGCGACGCGCCGAGCAGGTGGGCGGCCAGCTGGACAGCTTCCTTGTCGGCCAGCTCGGGGACGTCGGGCCGCCGGCACTTCACGTTGGCCCTGAGCCACGCGATGATCTTGGCCTCGCTGCGCGTCGGCTGGTCCTGCTCGGCGTTGCTGTCGCGCTCGTGGGCCGCCTTGCAGACCTCGGGCAGGAGCCCGATCGTGCCGTCGTCGACCTCGCCGGCGTAGCCGTTGAGCCGTGCGCAGTCGTCGCAGCGCTCGGGGCCGCGGTCGCCGATGAACCAGCCGGGGCACGCGTCGTCGCACTTCTCGGTGCGCGCGTCGAGGATGAGCCGCACGTCCTCGGTGAGCTGGCGCTCCAACTTGGCCACCCGAGCGATCGCCCGCTTGAGCACCACGGCCTTGCTCGCCGGCGCCATTACGCCCTCCTCCGCTGCACGTAGCAGGGATCGGACGGGTGGAGCTTGCGGTAGCGCTCGGCGTAGGCGTTGGCCTCGCGCTCAGCGTCCGCGCCGCTGTAGACCATCGCACCCTGCGACGCGTGGCCCGCCTTGCGCTGGTGCCACGACGGGTTGCCGGTGTGGACCTCGAACGTCACAACCGGGTCGGGCATGACGTCGAACGTCCAGCGGCAGTGCTTGGTCACCGCGAGCAGGTTGGCCCGGTACTGCGCGATCAGCGCGTGGCACTGCTCGTCGGTGAGGCCCTCGGCCGCCTCGGTGATCACGTCGGTCGGCGTGTTGTCGGCGCGCAGCCACGCCACGGCGCCCGTCCGGTTGCTGGTCATCCTGACGCGCATGGCTACTTGACCTCCGGTGCGGCCGCCGGGATCTTGCGGCCCGCCGCCAGGTATCCGGCGTGCTCGATGGTCAGGCCAATGTAGCGCTGGGGCTCACTGCCCGTCGCGCCGATGACCACGCCGTCGCGAACGCTGAGCGCCACTTCGCCGCGGCCCTTGGCCTTGAGCGTGATCTCGTAGGACAGCTCGCGGCCCTCGGCGGCACGCAGCGCCTCGGACCAGCGGCCCTCATCGTGCACCACGAACCCGTGCTTGGTGGACGAGGTGAACGGCTTGACGTTCACCAGTAGCCAGCGCCACAGCGCTGGGGTGGGGCATTCGGCTTGGACGGTGCGAACGGGCTTGCGAGGCATGGTGTGCTCCTGTGCAGGTTGGGGAGGGTTGGCAAGTATCGAATTGTCTTAGGCGGTGGAGTCTGGCCAGGGCGCGACGCGGGCCGTGAACCGGACGGGCTCCATGGCCCTGGGTGCTAGGCGCCGCGCGCCTCGGTGGCGGTGCACGAGCCGCTCGTGATGGCCCAGCGGCCGCGATCGCTGCGGGTCTCGACGGTGACACCGCCTCCGACCCGGCACAGCCACACGCGCTGGGTCCGCGTCTCGCGTCGGAGGTCGCAGCACTGGCCCTTGCACAGCGTCGGCAGGGGATGCAGGTCCGCGGCGGTGTACGTGCGGAGCTTGGTGGCCCGGGGCGCCATGGCTACACCCGCCCGATCGGGGCCAGGACGAACACCCGCGAGCCGTCGGGCAGCGTGCCGCCGACGAGCCGGCTGTGCTTGGCGCCGCCCGTCGGGCCGAGCCACTCGCGGTTGAGCGCGTAGGTGGTCGCGGCCCGCTCGTGGTTCGAGTCCTCGTCGGCGTCGTCGGCCCACGGCACGGTGAGCGATCCGGTCTGGCTGGTGACGCGGATGCGGCCGTCGAGCCGGTTGGTGGGTGGCAGGTAGCGGGTGACGATGGCTTGGCGCGGCATGGCGTGACTCCTGTGGGGTTGGTGGGTGGCGTGGTCTAGCGTGCGGTCAGCGAGTCGCAGTAGCGCTTGAACGTGCTCGGGGCGTAGCGCTGGAAGCGCGCCGTGCCCCGCTCGGAGGTGCGCCAGTCGGGGGCGAACCCGCCGCCGTCGAGCCACCGGATCAGGTCCTGCACCGCGTCGCGGACGTCGGCGTTGACGCGCTTCGGTGCGCCGATGCGCTTGAGGCAGGCGGTGGGGTCCATGGCTACTTGCCCTCCGTGCACCGGATGGCCGAGCGGAACCACGCGAGGTCGGCGGCGCTGTACGACTCGGCGCGCCGGAGCCACGCCTTGCCGAGCAGGCGGCCGCGGCCGTCGCGGGGCTGGGAGCGGTAGCCGGTGCCGTCGAGGCGCGCCATCGTGGGCTGCGCCGGCTCGTCGAGCTGGGGGAGGCTGGCAAGCACACCATCGGCCCGGCGGATGGTGGCCAGGATGCGGCCGGTGAGGACCGCGGCCTCGGCCTGGCGGTCGAGCTGGGCGCGGCGGTCGGCGAGGATGGCGAGGGAGTGCAGGTGGCTGGGCAGGCTGTGCATGGCGTGTGCTCCGTGTGCGGGTTGGCGGTCCGAGGGGTCGGTCCAGGGCAGCGGCGAGCGCTGGCCTCGACGGGCCTCGCGGCCCTGGGTGCTAGTTCAGGCGGGCCAGCGCGGCGAGCGTGTCGTGGTGGCGGACCTGGGCGACGCACTCGCGCTGCCGGTCCGCGGCGAACACCACGCTGTCGCCGGTCAGCGCCCCGGTGCGGATGGCCCAGTCGATGGCACGGGCCAGGCGGTCGGCGAGGGCCTGCCAGGCGATCCGGCTACGCCGGCGCTTGCCGTCGCGCCAGCTCAGCGCCCGGCCGATGCGCACGGTCTCGAGGTGCACGAGCTCGGCCAGCTCCTCGCCCCGGGCGATGTCGCCACGCTCGAAGGCCCTCGACGCGGCCCGCTCGACGGCGTGCAGGTCGCCGACGATGGGGTACTGCAGGTGCCGCGGCGGGCTGGCCATGCGCTCGAAGCGGCGCAGGGCTCGGTTGAGGCTGGCGATGGAGTCGCGGCGCAGGGTGGCGAGGTCGGTCATGGACGCGGTGAGGTCGGCGAGCGCGGTGGTGGTCGTGGACATGGCGTGTGCTCCTGTGCTGTGCGTGGCGTCGGTCACCGCCCGAGCGGCATGCTCGGGCAAGCGATGGGCGCCAGGCCCGGCGTGCTACTTGGTGGGGGGCTTCCCGAGGCAGACCAGCTCGAACTCCGCGCGGAGCCCGGCGTCGACGTTGCAGTCCGTGCCGCCCGTGGGGTCGGCGAGCTCGACGCAGCGGTCGGTGACGGCCTGGGCGCAGGCGTCGAGCGCCTTGGCGGCCCGCGCCTTGGCCTTGGCCACCTTGGCGTTGAGGCGGGCCACCACGAGGGCGGCCTTGGTGGCCTCGACCTCGTCCTCGGGCTGCTCCGCGGTGCAGATGCGGCGCGCCTCGGCGGGCGACACGCCGTCGGTGGGGCCGGTGCGCTCGTGGATGCAGTCGCGCATCCACTGCGACTGGGCGGCCGGCTTGTGCGCCTTGCGGGGCTTGGCGTCGGCGGTGCTGGTGGCGAGGAGCAGGGCGAGGGAGGCGAGCAGGGTGCGCATGTGGGGTCTCCGTGGTGTGGGTTGGGTGGTGGGTGGGTGGGATGCGGGGCCGGCGCTACGCCAGCTCCACGAGCTCGATGGGGTACTCGTCCTGCCGGGTCTCGCCGTCCAGCTGCACCTCGACCCAGGCGTCGTCGGTGACCGAGACCAAGACGCCGGCCCCGAGGTGGGTGGTGACGCGGACCGGGGTGCAGGGCTCGATGCGGGCGTGGCGGTCACGCTGCACGGTACGGGTGCCAGCGGCCACTAGGGCGGCGCGGATGGCGGCGAGGTGCTTATGGGCGGGGGTCTGGGTGGTGGGCGTCATGGCGGGGCTCCTGGTGCGGCGTGGGGGCTAGAGGGCGGCGAGGATGGCGGCGTTGCGGGCGCGGCGGGCGGCGTCCTCAGCGGCCCAGGCGGCCAGCTGCTTGGCCTGCAGCTCCATGACCTGGGCGGCGGAGAGGGTGGCGTACTTGCTGGTGGCGGGCAGGGTGGTTGGCATGGCGGGTAACTCCGTGTGGTGGCTGGGGAAATCGGCGAACGAGAAGCGACTCTGCGATCGCCGTGCCAGCTCGCAAGTCCTTGAAATCACTTGCGAGGGGGGTCCGGATTGTGAACGGCGGTTCACAGGACCCCGTGAAGATCCTGCCACACTCGCCTCAAGTCCTTGAAATCCTTGGGAAATTCGTGTGGCAAGATCGGCACACCCTCGAGATCTCGAAGGGTTAGACGCGCGCGCGATCCCCCCGCCCCTGCTGCGGGGCCTGCCCTGGCTAAGGCCCGAGGATCGCGTGCATGCGCCTGTGCACGTGCACACGCCTGTGCTCACGCATGCGCGCCTGCGCCTGCACACGCTCGCGCCTACGCGCCTGC
>DATEMW010000327.1:0-4319 GCA_035275385.1 Candidatus Methylomirabilota bacterium
GCCCTCGGCCAGGTGATCGAATCGGTGATGGCCGCCAACCCCAAGGCGATCGAGGACTATCGCCGCGGTAAGAAAGAAGCCAAAGGGGCGCTGGTCGGTCAGGTCATGAAGGCCACGCGGGGCAAGGCCAATCCGGCCCTGGTGAACCGTCTGCTGGAGGACAAGCTCTCGCAAACCTGAGGCCCGCGGCTATAATCGAACCGCCCGCCATGATTGAGGTTCACCGGGTTTCCAAGGTGTACTCGGTCGGGCCCGTGAAGGTCCCTGCGCTGCGCGAGGTGTCGTTCCGGATCGCCAAGGGTGAGTTCGTGGTCCTGACCGGTGCCAGCGGGGCGGGCAAGACCACTCTGCTCCGGCTCCTCTATCGAGACGATCTGCCCTCCGAGGGCGACATCGAAGTGCTCGGTCACAACCTGGTGCCGCTGCGGCGCTCGCAGATTGCCGCGCTGCGCCGCTCGATCGGCGTCGTCTTCCAGGACGCCAAGCTGCTGCCGGTCCGCACCGTGTACGAGAACGTCGCCTTCGTCCTGCGCGTGCTCGGCACGCCGCGGCGCGAGATCACCGAGCGTGTCTTCGACGCGCTCCGCATCGTCGGGCTCTCCTCGCGGGCGCAGGCCTACCCCGCGCAGCTCTCGCAAGGCGAGGCGCAGCGCGCCGCGCTGGCGCGGGCGATCGTGCGACGCCCGCCGCTCCTGCTGGCGGACGAGCCCACCGGCAACCTCGACGAGTCGATGGCCGCCGAGATCATCGAGGCGCTCAAGGATATCGGCTCGGGCGGGACCACGATCGTGCTGGCCACGCACCAGGCGCGCCTGGCCGCGACGCTCCGCCGGCGGACCCTCACGCTCGCCGGCGGCCACGTCGTGAAGGACGAGGGCTAGCGCGTGGTCGGGTTCCTGATCGGCGAGGCGCTGCGCGACCTCCGCCGCGCCGGCCGCGTCGCCGTCAGCGCGATCGTGCTGATCACACTCTCCCTGGCCGCGCTCGGCGGCTTCTGGCTCGTGTCGTCGAACCTCGACCGCGCCGTCGCCCGCTGGCGCGATCGCGTGCGCATCGTCGTCTACCTCCGGCGCGAACCGCCGGCCGCCGACGTCGCGGCGCTGCTCGAGCGGGTTCGCACCACGCCGGGCGTCGCCGCCGTGACGTTCGTCGGCAAGGTGGAGGCGCTGCGCTCACTCAAGCAAGTGCTCGGCAAGGACGCGACTGTGGTCGACCAGCTGCCGACGAACCCGCTGCCGGCCTCGCTCGAGGTGACGCCGGCCGCGGCCGCCGCGACGCCCGTGGGCGCCCGCGAGCTCGTCGCGCGCCTGGCGGCGCTGCCCGAGGCCGACGAAGTCGCCGGAAGCGTCGACTGGGTCGAGCAGCTCTCGCACTGGCAGCGGCTTCTGACCACGATCGGGCTCGGCGTCGGCGCCGTGCTCGGCATCGCCGCGATCCTCACGGTCACGACCGCGACGACGCTCGTGCTGCACGCGCGGCGCCACGAGACCGAGATCATGCGGCTGGTCGGCGCCTCCGAGGTGACGATCCGCCTGCCGCTCTTGCTGCAGGGCATGATGCAGGGGCTCGTGGGCGCGGTGCTGGCGCTGGCCACGCTCGTCCTCACGTACTCGCTGGTGGCGCCGCGCCTGGAGCCGCTGGTAAACCTCACGCTCGGGCTCTCGCAGCTCGTGTTCTTCACGCCTGTTGGCGTCGTCGCCCTGCTGGCCTCGGGCACTTTGCTCGGCGGGCTCGGCGGCTGGCTGGCGCGCGCGGGGCGCGAGCCGTGAGCCGCGCGGCGCTCGCGGCGCTACTGGCCGTGCTCGTGGTCGTGCCCGCGGCCGCGCAGACGCGGCGCGACGATCCGCTCCAGGCCGAGCAGCGCAAGCTGCAGCAGACGCAGAAGCAGCTGAAGGAAGAGCGCGAGCGCGCCGCGGCGGCGCGGGCGCGCGAGACGTCGATCCTGGCCGATCTCGAAGAGATCGAGCGCCGGTTGGGCGCCAAGCAGCGCGACGTCGCGCGCCTCGAGACACGCATCAAGAAGGCGCAGAGCGACGTCGTGATGTACCGCGGCGAGATCTCGAAGCTCGAGCGGCAGCGCGCGGGCCAGATCAACGCGCTGGCCGGCCGGCTCCGCGTCATGTATCGCGTTCACTCGCAGGGCGGTGCCTTGCCCGTCATTCTGAGCGGGGACGATCCGGTCACGCGCGCCGTCGCGGTTCGGCATCTCGCGAGCCTGGCGGCCCTGGACGCCCGGTTGATTCAAGAGTATCGTGTTACCTCTGATCGGCTGGCTGACCGCAAGGGAAAAGAGGAAGCGCAGCAGCAGGAGCTCGCCGGCCTCCACGAAGACGCGAAGCGCGAGCAGGCGGAGGTCGACCGCGAGGTCGCGAAGCGACGCGTGATCCTCGCGAAAGTTCGCGACGAGCGCGCGTACCACGAGCGCATGGTGGGCGAATTGACGGAAGCGTCCCACCGCCTCGAGGCGTTCATCCGCGAGCTCCAGGCCAAGCAGCGGCGCCTGGCGCGAATTCCGCCACCCAAGGGCGGCATCGAGCCTCCAGCGGTCGGATTTGGAGCGCTGAGGGGGCGTTTGCCGTGGCCAACCGAGGGCAAGATCGTCACCGGGTTCGGCGCGCAGGTGCATCCGCGATTTGGCACCCGAACTTTCCGGAATGGCGTCGACATCGAGGCGGCGGTGGGCCGCGAGGTGCTCGCGGTGCACGGCGGCCATGTGATCTATACCGGGTGGTTCAAAGGATACGGTAACCTGATTATTGTGGACCACGGCAACGAGTACTACACGCTCTACGCCCACATCGCCGAGATCGAGGCGAAAGAGGGCGACGACGTGCGCCAGGGACAGCGGATCGGCACGGTGGGCGATACGGGATCCCTCGCCGGCCCCCGCCTTTACTTCGAGGTACGCTACCAGGGCAAGCCGCAGGACCCTGAACAGTGGCTCCGCCAGGGTGGCTAGTTTACGCGTCTAGATTACACATGATGAGAGGACGTCCATGAAGAAGGCCTTCGTGATCAGCACGCTTCTGGTTGTGCTCACGCTCTCGCTCGGCGGCTCCGTCGCCAGCAAGAGCGCGGACAGTAGCGCCACCTATGAGCAACTGAAGCTCTTCACCGAAGTCCTCTCCATCGTGCAGAACCAGTACGTCGACGAAGTCCCGCCCAAGGATCTCATCTACAACGCGATCAAAGGCACGCTGCGCGGCCTCGATCCGCACAGCTCGTTCCTCGACCCGGACAGCTACAAGGAGATGCAGGTCGAGACGAGCGGCAGCTTCGGCGGCCTCGGCATCGAGATCACCTTGCGCGACGACGTGCTCACGGTCGTCTCGCCGATCGAGGGCACGCCGGCGCACCGGGCGGGCCTCCTGACGGGCGATCGCATCGTGAAGATCGACGGCCTGGTGACGAAGGACATGCAGCTGCCCGACGCCGTCAAGCGCATGCGCGGCAAGCCCGGGACGAAGGTCACGATCACCATCGTGCGCGAGGGCTGGACCGAGCCGAAGGACTTCGACATCACGCGCGAGCAGATCCGCGTGCAGTCCGTGCGGTCGGCCGATCTGGGCGGCGGCATCGCGTACGTGAAGCTGCGCCAGTTCCAGGAGCAGTCGCCCGGTGACATGGCCGCGGCGCTCGACCGCGCGGCCAAGAACGGCATGAAGGCGCTGGTCCTCGACCTGCGCGGCAACCCCGGCGGTCTCCTGACGGCGGCCGTGGAAGTGACCGAGGAGTTCATCGACGACGGCAAGCTGGTCGTGTACACCGAGGGTCGCGTGCGGAATCAGAACATGCGCTTCTCGGCGCACGCGAAGAAGTCGTATCCCAATCTGCCGATGGTGGTCCTGGTGAACCAGGGCAGCGCCTCCGCCTCCGAGATCGTCGCGGGGGCCTTGCAGGACTGGGGACGCGCGATCGTCGTGGGCACCCAGACCTTCGGGAAGGGCTCGGTGCAGACGATCATCCCCTTGTCGGACGGCTCCGGGCTCAGGCTCACGACCGCGAAGTACTTCACGCCGAAGGGCCGCTCGATCCACGGCAAGGGCATCACGCCCGACATCGTCGTCGAGATTCCGAAGCCGACTGCCGAGGCGGCGGCGCGTCAGCAGCCGTCGCTCGACCCGATGGAGGAGCTGAAGAAGGACATCCAGGTTCAGCGGGCGCTCGACGTGATCAAGACGATGCGAATCATCGAGCAGCAGCGTCCCGGACAGAATCCGCAGGCCCAGGTCCGGCCGCAGTAGCTCACACGCGCGCATCAAGGGCGATGCGAGGCCGGGTAGCTGAGACTCGGCCGCATCGCCCTTGCTATCTTTAGG
>DATEMW010000328.1:0-6777 GCA_035275385.1 Candidatus Methylomirabilota bacterium
GCGCGCACGGGCGTGCGGTCGTACATCGGCTTTGCCGGCGGGCTCGACGTGCCGATGGTGCTCGGCTCGCGGTCGACCTACCTGCGGGGCCGCGTCGGCGGGGTCGACGGGCGCGCGCTCCGTAAGGGCGACGAGCTCGGCGTGTTCCCATCGGGTTCAGTCAAGCGTCGTCGCGTGGACCCGCGGGCGATCCCGGACTACACCGGTGAGACGACGATCCGTGCGGTCCTCGGCCCACAGGACGACCGCTTCACGGCCGAGGGGCTCGACGCGCTGTTCGGCGGACGATACGAAGTCCTGCCGCAGTCGGATCGCATGGGCTCGCGCCTGCGCGGCCCGCGGATCGCGCACGCGCGCGGCCACGACATCGTCTCCGACGGGATCGCGCTCGGGTCGATCCAGGTTCCCGGCGACGGGCAGCCGATCGTGCTGCTCGTCGATCGACAGTCCACCGGCGGCTATACCAAAGCGGCCACGATTTGTTCGTGCGACATCTGGCGCGTCGGCCAGGCGCGGCCTGGTCAGGCGCTTCGCTTCCACCAGGTTGGCGTGGATGAAGCCCACCGGCTGTTCCGCGAGGCCGACCGCGCGCTGGAGGCAGCCGTGAGAGAGGAGAGCGCATGAGTCTAGACAAAGAGCTGAACGAGTACTCCGCGAAGACCGGCCGCTCGCGCGTCCTGCACGAGGAAGCGCTGGCGGTGATGCCCGGCGGCAACAGCCGCACCACGACCTTCTTCGATCCGTACCCGTTCGCGATCCAGCGGGGCCAAGGCGCCCACGTCTGGGACGCCGACGGAGTCGATCGCCTGGACTTCAACGGCAACTACACGAGCCTGATTCTCGGCCACGCGCCGCCCGACGTCGTGAAGGCGGTGCAGCAGGCCGTCGAGCTCGGTCTCTCGTTCCCGGGCCCGACCGAGCACGAGGTGCGGCTGGCCGAGCTCTTGACCCGCCGCGTGCCGTCCGTCCAGGCCATCCGCTTCACGAACTCGGGAACCGAGGCGACGATGAACGCCGTCCGGCTGGCCCGCGCGTTCACGGGGCGTCAGAAGATCGCGAAGTTCGAGGGCGCCTATCACGGCACCCACGACTGGGTGATGGTGAGCGTGAGCGGCGACGCCAAGGCGAGCGGCAGCCGGCGCCGGCCCAAGCCGATTCCCTGGTCGGCGGGCATTCCGCCGGCGGTCCTCAAGCACACGGTGGTGCTGCCGTGGAACGACGCGGACGCGTGCGCGGAGATTCTCGAGGCCGAGGCGTCACAGCTCGCGTGTCTGATCATCGATCCGATGATGTGCAACGCGGGCCTGATCCCGCCGGCAGAGGGCTTCCTGGCGCGGCTGCGCGAGATCACCGAGCGGCACAACATCGTGCTGATCTTCGATGAGGTGATCTCGTTCCGCACCGCGTGGGGCGGCGCGCAAGAGCGCTTCGGCGTGCGGCCGGACCTCACGACCTTCGGCAAGATCATCGGCGGCGGGCTTCCGGTCGGCGCGTTCGGCGGCCGGCGCGACATCATGGACTTCTACGACCCGCGCAAGGGCGGCGCTCGCATCAGCCACGGCGGCACCTTCAACGCCAACCCCGTCACGATGGCGGCCGGCCTGGCGACCCTGAACGCGCTGACCCCCGACGCCTACGCGCGCCTGGACGCGCTCGGCGAGCGGCTGCGGGGCGGCATCGCGCGGCTGCTCGCGGCGACGCGGCGGCGGGGGCAGGTGACCGGGCTCGGGTCCCTGTTCTGGTTACACTGGACGTCGGAGCCGCTGACGGACTATCGTTCGGCCCGGCCCAAGGATGGGGAGACGCCGATCCGGGTGTTCCTCGGGCTGTTGAACGAGGGGATTCTGTTGACCCAACGGGGACTCGGCGCGTGCTCCCTCGCGATGACCGACGAGGACGTGGACCGCTTCATCAACGCGCTCGCGCGCGTGCTCGCGCGGGGATAAGGCAGTGCGCGCTGCAGGCCGTCGCGGGGCTGGGGTCCCGCCGGCCGAGGCGCGCTCAATGAAAGGAGCTCACGATGGCCAAGTTCATCGATCTCAACGCCGACATGGGCGAGAGCTGGGGCCGCTGGACGCTCGGGGCGGACGAGGAGATCATGCCGTACATCACCTCGGCCAACGTGGCCTGCGGCTTTCACGCCGGTGACCCGCACGTGATGCGCAAGACGGTGGCGCTCGCGATCCGGCACGGCGTCGCGATCGGCTCGCACCCGTCGCTGCCGGACCTCATGGGCTTCGGCCGGCGCGTGATGGACGTCTCGCCGCAGGAGCTGAAAGACTACCTCTGCTACCAGACCGGCGCGCTGCGCGAGTTCATCCGCGCTGCCGGCGGCGGCGATCTGCAGCACACCAAGCCCCACGGGATCCTCTATTCGATGATCGAGAAGGACGAGGCACTCGCCACCGCGGTCGCCGAGTCGGCCCGCGAGTCGGGCAAGGACCTCATCCTGATGGCGCTCGGCTCCGGCAAGTACGATCGCCTCGCGCGCAAGATGGGCGTGCGCGTGGCGTCGGAGGGCTTCGCCGATCGCGCGTACAACGTGGATCTGACGCTCGTCTCGCGCAAGCTGCCCGGCTCGCTCATCACCGATCCCGAGCGCGCGGCCGCGCAGGCGGTGAAGATGGCCATGGAAGGCAAGGTGCGCACGATCGACGGCGTCGACATCGACATCTCGGTCCAGACGATCTGCTGCCACGGCGACACGCCCGGCGCGCAGAAGATCGTTCGCACCGTCCGCGAGGCGCTCGATCGCGCGGGCTGCCAGGTCAAGCCGCTCCGCGACTTCTTGCCGAAGGCGTGAGCGCAACACCGCTCAAGCGCACGCCGCTCTACGCGGAGCACGTCGCGGCCGGCGCGCGGATGGTGCCGTTCGGAGGCTGGGAGATGCCGGTGCAGTACACCGGCATCATCGAAGAGCACCGGACGACCCGCAGCGCCGCCGGCCTCTTCGACGTGAGCCACATGGGCGAGTTCGAGGTGGACGGCCCGGGCGCGCTCGCGGCCCTCCAGCATCTGACCACCAACGATGTGGCGGCGCTCCAGGTCGGCCAGATCCAGTACTCGGTCCTCTGCTACGACAGCGGCACGATCGTCGACGACCTCACCGTGTACCGGCTGGGCGAAGACCGGTACATGATCACCGTCAACGCCGGGAACATCGACAAGGACTGGGCCCACGTGACGACGTCGACGGCGCACGTCAAGGACGCGCGCTGGCGCAACGCGTCCGAGGGCACCGGGCTCATCGCCGTGCAGGGCCCGAAGGCCGAGGCGATCGTCGGCCGCCTGGCTGACCGGGACGTGACGGCGATCGGCTACTACCGCTTCGAGCGCGGCAACGTCGGCGACGTGCCGGCCTTGATCTCGCGGACGGGCTACACCGGCGAGGACGGTTTCGAGCTGTACGCCCCCGCCGATGGCACGGCACAGCTCTGGAAAGCGCTGCTGGCCGCCGGCCGCGCCGAGAGTGCTGCGCCGGTCGGGCTCGGCGCGCGCGATACCCTCCGGCTCGAGATGAAGTACGCGCTCTACGGCAACGATATCGACGAGACCACGAACGCGCTCGAGGCCGGTCTCGGCTGGGTCGTCAAGCCCGCCAAGGGGGATTTCATCGGGCGCGCCGCGCTCGAGAAGGTCCGCGCCGAGGGCATGCGTCGACGACTGGTCGGGATCGAGATGGTCGACAAGGCGGTGGCGCGCCACGGGTACCCAGTGAAGCACGACGGCCGTGAGGCGGGGATCGTCACCTCGGGCTCGTATGGACCGTCGGTCGACAAGTACATCGGTATTGCCTACGTCGAGACGGCGCTGGCGCCGGTCGGCACCGCGCTCGAGGTCGAGATCCGCGGCCAGGGCAAGGCGGCCCGGGTCGCACGCACGCCGTTCCAGCCGTCCAGGGTGAAGAAGGCCGGCTGAGCGAGGGGAGACCATGGCCAACGTTCCGAAGGAACTGCGATACACGCGCGAGCACGAGTGGGCCAAGCAGGACGGCGACCGCGTGCGCATCGGCATCACCGCCTACGCGCAGGAGCAGCTCGGCGACGTGGTCTTCGTGGAGCTGCCGAAGGTCGGCGCGAAAGTCACCGCCGCCAAGAACTTCGGCGTGGTCGAGTCGGTGAAGGCCGTGTCCGATCTGTTCTCGCCGGTGTCCGGCGAGGTCGTCGAGATCAACGGCGAGCTCGCGCAGAAGCCGGAGACCGTCAACCAGGATCCCTACGGCAAGGGGTGGATGCTCGTGGTCAAGCCCTCGAACAAAGGGGAATGGGACCAGCTCCTGACCGCGCAGCAGTACGAAGAGCTGATCGCGCAGGGAGGCCATTGATGCCCTCGCGCTACATCGCGAACACGCCGGACGAGCAGAAGAAGATGCTCGGCGTGATCGGCGCGGGCTCGGTCGAGGACCTTCTGGTCAAGATCCCGCCCAAGGCCCGGCTCGGGCGGCCGCTCGGTCTCACGCCGGCGCTCGCCGAGACGGACTTGATCCGGCACATGACGGCGCTGGCCGCGCGCAACGCGAACGCGGAGTCGCACGTGTCGTTCCTGGGCGCGGGCTCGTACGATCACTACATCCCGAGCCCGATCAACCACATGATCCTGCGCGGCGAGTTCTTCACGGCGTACACGCCCTACCAGCCCGAAGCGAGCCAGGGGACGCTCCGCACGATCTACGAGTACCAGACGATGATCGCCGAGCTGACCGGGATGGACGTCGCCAACGCCTCGATCTACGACGGCGCCTCCTCGCTCGCCGAGGCGGCGCTGATGGCCCACTCGGTCACCGAGCGCAAGGAGATCGTCCTCTCGCGCGCCGTGCATCCGCTCTACAAGCGCGTCACCGCCACCTATTGCGAGGGCCCGGGGGTCCGCCTTCGCGATCTGCCGGCGCCCGACGGGGTCACCGATCTGGCGGCGGCGCGACAGCTCGTTACCGCGAAGACGGCCGCGCTCGTGATCCAGACGCCGAACTTCTATGGCTGCCTCGAGGACGTGGCCGCTGCGGCCGAGCTGGCGCACGCGGCCGGCGCGCTCCTGGTGGTAGTCGCGGATCCGGTGAATCTCGGCGTGCTCGAAGGGCCCGGCAAGCTCGGCGCCGACATCGTCGTCGGCGAGGGCCAGGGGCTCGGCGTGCCGGCGAGCTTCGGCGGACCGAACCTCGGCGTGTTCGCCGCGAAGACCGAGCTCGTGCGCCGGATGCCCGGGCGCCTGGTCGGCGCCACGGTCGACCGCGACGGCAAGCGTGGCTTCGTGCTGACGTTGCAGACCCGCGAGCAGCACATCCGCCGCGCGAAGGCGACCTCGAACATCTGCACCAACGTCGCGCTCTGCGCGCTGATGGCGACGATCTACATGGCGACGCTCGGGCGCCGCGGGCTCGTGAAGGTCGGCGAGCTGTCGACGGCCAAGGCGCACTATGCCGCCGAGCGGCTCGCGAAGGTGCCGGGCGTCTCGCTGCGCTTCCCGGCGCCGTTCTTCAAGGAGTTCGCGCTCAAGCTGCCGAAGGCGCCGGACCGGCTGCTGCCGCGCCTGGCCAAGCAGGGCTTCCTCGCGGGCGTGCCGTTGAAGAGCTTCGATCGCAGCCTGGCCGATTGCCTGCTGGTCGCGGTGACGGAGAAACGCACGAAGGGCGAGATCGACGCGTTCGCGGCGGCCCTCGAGAAGGCGGTGGCGTGATGGCCGACGCCTACGACAAGCTGGTCTTCGAGCTCTCGTCGCCCGGCCGCGTGGCGTGGTCCCTGCCGGAGGCCGACGTGCCGGAGGCCGACGCGAAGAAGCTCCTGCCCGCCAAGCATCTGCGCCGCGAGGCGCCGGAGCTGCCGGAGGTCTCGGAATTCGACATCATCCGCCACTACTCGCGGCTGTCGCGGATGAACTACGGCGTCGACACGCACTTTTATCCGCTCGGCTCGTGCACGATGAAGTACAACCCGAAGCTCAACGAGGACATGGCGCGGCTCGCCGGCTTCGCCAAGGTCCATCCGCTGGCGCCGGAGGCCTCGGCGCAGGGCGCGTTGCAGCTCATGCACGAGCTCGCGCGGGATCTCGCCGAGATCGCCGGAATGGACGCGGTCTCGCTCCAGCCGGCGGCCGGCGCCCAGGGGGAACTGGCCGGCGTCCTCATGATCCGCGCCTATCACGCCTCGCGCGGCGAAAAGCGGACGAAGGTGCTGGTGCCCGACTCGGCTCACGGCACGAACCCGGCGTCGACGGCGATCGCCGGCTACGAGGTCGTCGAGGTGAAGTCGCTGCCGAACGGCGAGGTCGACGTGGACGCGCTCGCGCGCACGCTCGGCACCGACGTGGCGGCGTTCATGATCACGGTGCCCAACACGCTCGGCATGTTCGAGCCTCGCATCGTGGAGATCACCGAGCTCTGTCACGCCAAGGGCGTGCAGGTCTACATGGACGGCGCGAACCTGAACGCGATCCTCGGGATCACGCGCCCCGGCGACCTCGGTTTCGACGTGTGCCACTTCAACCTGCACAAGACATTCACCACGCCGCACGGCGGCGGTGGGCCCGGCGCGGGCCCGGTCGGCGTCAAGGCGCACCTCGAGCCGTTCCTGCCGGTGCCGGTCGTCACGAAGGACGGCGACGAATACTCGCTCGACTGGAAGCGGCCGCGCTCGATCGGCAAGCTGCAGGCGTTCTGGGGCAACTTCGGGATGCTCGTGCGCGCCTACACGTATATCCGCACGATGGGTCCCGACGGCCTGCGGTCGGTCTCGGACAACGCGATCCTGAACGCGAACTACATCATGAAGCGGCTCGAGCAGG
>DATEMW010000329.1:0-4583 GCA_035275385.1 Candidatus Methylomirabilota bacterium
GTCGCGGCCGATCCCAAGCACGCGTTCGAATTCCTCGCCCGCCGCCATCCGGACCACTGGGGGACCAGGGCCGTCAGCTAGAAGTCCGCGTCCTGAATTTTCCTTCAGGTAGTGGCGAAACTTGCTCGCTTCGTTACGATAGGATCCGTGCGCCTGCTCTTGATCGAGGACGATCGGAAAGCGGCCAGGCTCCTCGCCCGAGGATTTCAAGAAGAAGGATTCGTCGTCGACGTCGCCGAGACCGGCGAGGCCGGAGAGGAGCAGGCCACCGTCAACGAGTACGACGTGATCGTGCTCGACTGGCTTTTGCCGGGCAAGGACGGCATCGCCGTGTGCCGGGCCTTGCGCGAGCGCGACCTCGCCACGC
The DNA here is from genome assembly GCA_035275385.1 of Candidatus Methylomirabilota bacterium. Classification (GTDB taxonomy): domain Bacteria; phylum Methylomirabilota; class Methylomirabilia; order Rokubacteriales; family CSP1-6; genus AR31. Next base: position 368 of record DATEMW010000329.1, read on the forward strand.
CGATCCTGATGCTCACCGCGCGCCACAGCCTCACCGACCGGGTGAATGGCCTGACGACGGGCGCCGACGACTACCTCACGAAGCCGTTCGCCTTCGCCGAGCTGCTCGCGCGAACGCGGGCGCTGCTCCGCCGATCGCGGCTGGCCCGGCCTTCCGTGCTCCGGGTCATCGATCTGACGCTCGATCCAGCGAGCCGCCGCGTGATGCGCGCGGGCGAGCGGATCGGCCTGACCGGCAAGGAGTACTCGATCCTCGAGGTCCTGATGCAGCACGCCGGCGAGATCGTGAGCCGGACTCGGCTCGTCGAGCGCGTGTGGGACGAGGCCTCGGAGGTGCTCGACAACCTGGTCGACGTGCACGTCAGCCATCTCCGGCGAAAGATCGATCGCGGCGCGGGACCGCCGCTGATCCACACCGTTCGCGGCTTCGGCTATCGGCTCGGTCTCCCCGACCCGGCCGACGCATGAGGTCGCTGAGCTTCAAGACCCGCCTGTGGCTCGGGCAGGTCTCGTTGCTCGCGGCGATGCTGGCGCTGGCGGCCTTCGGCGCCGACTGGGCGCTGCGCAGCGTGGTGCTGGGGCGCGTCGACGACGAGCTGCTCTCGCTGGCCACGCTCGAGTCGGCGACGCTCGAGGACGACCCGCCCCCGCCCCTGCGGGCCCGTGAGATCGCGCCCGATCCGCCCTCGTTCCTCAGACTCAACAAGCTCGTGCAGATCGCCGATCTGGACGGCCGCGTGGTCGCGCACAGCGCGACGCTCGGCTCGGCGCGCTTGCCGACGTCGCCCGACCTCCTCGCGCGGCTCCGGGGCGGCGAGACCGTCTTCGAGACCGTCACACACTTCGGCGAGAAGCCGATCCGCATGGTGTCGGTGCCCGTCGACGTGGGCCGCGGTCACTACGCCGTCCAGGTCGCGATGTCGCTCGAAGACGCGTACGCGGCGCTGCGGGTCGGCCGCTGGCTCTTTCTCGGCATGTCGCTGGTCATCCTCACCGTCATCGGCCTCACGGGCGCGCTGCTCGCGCAGAAGGTGCTGAGCCCGATCGATCAGATGGTCCGGCGGGCCCGACGGATCGGCGAGGCCAACCTCGGCGACCGTCTCCCGCATCCCGGCACGACCGACGAGATCGGCAGGCTGGTCGAGACGCTCAACGACATGCTCGGACGCCTCGAGCGCAGCTTCGAGGTCCGCCGCATGTTCTCGGCCGACGCGTCGCACGAGCTGCGCTCGCCGCTCTCGCGCCTGCGCGCCGAGCTCGAGCTGGCGCTGCGCCGGCCGCGACCGGTCGCGGAGTACCAGGAGGTCCTGCGCTCCTGCCTGGAAGAAGTGGAGCGCGTGCAGGGCATGATCGAGGAGCTCCTGGAGCTCGCGCGCATCGACACCAACGAGGAGCGCGAGCTGGCCGAGCCGATCTCGGTCGCCGATCTCGTCGACGCCGCGGTGCTGGCGGTGCGGCCCCGGGCGCAGCAGCACGGCGTCGCGATCATCGCCGACCCGCTGCCCGACGTACTCGTGAACGCGGCGCCGGCGGCGGCGAAGGTCGCCCTCGCCAACATCCTCGACAACGCCGTGAAGTTCTCACCGCTCGGCGGTCAGGTCAGGCTCGCCGCGGCGGCGACCGAGGACGAGGCCGTCATCACGGTGTCCGACGCGGGCCCGGGCGTGTCGCCCGAGGACGCCGAGCGGCTCTTCCAGCCCTTCTATCGCGGACGCGCCTCGCGCTCGACGGGTGTGGCCGGCGTGGGGCTCGGGCTCGCGATCTCGCGCGTCCTCGTCCAGCGCCAGGGCGGCCGCATCTCTCTGGACGCGAAGACCGAGCGGGGCGCGGCGTTCAGCATGCACTTGCCGCGCTCCTCTCGGCTCGCCCACGAGGACGAGCTCCCGCCTACCTCTTCTTCAGCCGGACCTCCTCGAGCGGCGCGGACCATGGATAGGGATTGATCAACATCAGCGCGGGCTCCTCGACCCGCGGGCCGATGCCGCTGGGCCACAGGAACTCGAAGATCGGCGCGAAGCGCACGCGCTCGTGCAGGGTCTGCTGGATCTGGAACAGCATCGCCTCCCGCTTCTTGCGGTCGGTTTCCATCGCCTGCTGCTTGTAGAGCGCATCGATGTCGGGATAGCCGCCGTAGGCGTAGGTGGCGTCGCTCGGCACGATCTCCGACATCCGCGTGGCCGCGTTGCCGTAGAGCCCGCTGCCGCAGACGCACACGCCCTTGAGCTTCTTGGCGCCCCACGCCGCGAAGAACGCGGCGCGCTCCATCGGCCGCATCTTGAGCTTGATCCCCAAGGCACCCAGGTAGTTCATGACCGCCTCGCCCCGTGAGAAGAACGGCGGCGTCACGTGCAGCTCCCCGGCGTCGAAGCCGTTGGGGTAGCCCGCCTCGGCCAGGAGCTGCTTGGCCTTCACGGGATCGTACGGCGTCGGCTCGATCGGCAGCGCGAACTCGAAGGCGCGCGGGACGATGCTGCCGGTGGGCTTCGAGGCGCCGAGCGTCTCCATCTCGCTCATCGTCCGCCGGTCGAGCGCATAGCTGGCCGCCAGCCGCACGCGCCGATCGGCCCAGGGTGACTTCGGATCCCACATGTCGAGGAAATCCAGCGCGGCGATGCCGATGCCGCCGGAGAACGCGAGCCTGAGCGCGGGATCGCGCTGGAGCTCGAGCGCCTGCGGCGCGTCGAGCATGTACGCGACGTCGACCTCGCCGCGCTTGAGCATAGCCGCACGCGTGGTGGGCTCCGGGACGACCTTGAAGACGAGCCGCTTCACCGCGGGGACCTTGCGCCAGTACGCCTCGTTGGCCTCCATGACGAGCTCGACGCCGACGGTGTGACTGACGAACTTGTAGGGACCGAGCCCGATCGGGTGCTTCTTGAATCCCTCGTCGCCGACGCGCTCGACGTACTTCTTGGGCACGATCCAGCCGGCGCCCGTGGTCAACGTGCCGTAGAACGCCATGAAATCGGGAAACGGCTCGTGCAGCTGAAAGCGCACGCGATACGGATCGACCACGGTGACCTCGCGCACCTTCTCTTTGAGGATCCGCGTGCCCTTGGTCCGCTGAAAGCTGAACTTCACGTCCTCGGCGGTGAACGCGTCGCCGTTGTGGAACTTGAGACCCTCGCGCAGCTTGAACTCGTACGCGCGCTGGTCCGCGCTGACGGTCCACGACTCGGCGAGGCTCGGCGTCATGAGATTGCCGGGCATCGGCTTCACGAGCGCGTCGTGCATCGCGTACAGGATCCAGAACGGCGTGATCTGGCCCTGGACCTCGGCCGGATCGAACCACTGCGGCGCCAGGGTGACGTAGATCGCCCACCGCATCTCGCCCTCGGGCTTGGGCGGCGACGCGTCGGATTTCGGGGGCGAGGCGCTCCGGGGTTGCGCGGCGGCTCCCGCCGCGAAAGGCCCGCAGGCGATCAGGACCGACACGAGGCCGGCGGCGGCCAGCTCGAGGCACCGTGAGAGGTTCATCTTCCCCTCCGTCGCGAGGGACACGGTCAGGCCGATTGCGCCGGACGTTAGCGCCGGACGGGGTTGCCGTCAATGGGCGCGGGCGCGGCCCACAAGCACGTGAAAACACACGGCTAGTGCCGGTAAACCCGATGCGCCTCGACTTCGTCTACCAAGGTGTCGAACGAATGTGCGTCGCGGCCCACGGCGTCCAAGGAGTGGCGAGGATGGTCCTGATGGTCGGATTGCTCCTCGTGAGCGTCGTCCCGAGCTTTGCGTGGTGGCATCGCGGCTGGTGGGGCCCGCCGTACCCGTCCTGGTACGGTCCGCGCTATTTCGTCGTCGCACCCGCGCCCGTCGTGGTCGCTCCGCCTCCGGTCGTCGAATCACCACCGGTCTTCGTCGAGCAGGGGCCGGCCCAGAGCTACTGGTACTTCTGCCAGAGCTCGCCGGCGTACTACCCCAACGTTCAGTCGTGTCCCGAGGCATGGGTCAAGGTTCCGCCGCGGGCGCAGTAGCGAGCAGGTGAGCCGATGACACGCTTGCCCATTCTCACCGTCGCCGTCGGGCTCCTCATGACGGCGTGTGCCACGGTTCCGACCGGACCGAGCGTGATGGTGCTCCCCGGTCAGGGAAAAAACTTCGATCAATTCCAGGTCGACGACTCGGCGTGCCGTCAATGGGCGCTGCAGCAGACGACGACGGGTCATGCGTCGGCTGGCTCGACAGTCGGCGGCGCCGCGATCGGTACGGCCGTCGGC
>DATEMW010000330.1:0-4142 GCA_035275385.1 Candidatus Methylomirabilota bacterium
CGCGCTCTCCACGATTCTGGCGCCGGCGATCGCCGCGGCCCAGGACGCGGCGGAGCTGCGCCGGCAGATCGAGCAGCTACAACGGCAGCTCCAATCGGTTACCGAGCGGTTGCAGCGTCTGGAGGCTCAGCCAGCGCCGCCGGCGGCCCGACCCGTACCGCCCGCACCCGGCGTCCCCGCGCCGGCACCGGCCGCAGCGGCGGCGTCACCGCCGAGCTCGACGCTTTCGGCGGCCGACCTCGCACAGCCACGGCAGCCCTTCTCGCTCTATCAGCAGCGCGGCTCCGGCCAGCTCTTGTTCGACATCGGCATCGAGGGCGATTTCGTCGGTAACATCACGCAGCGCAACGTCGAGCGCGCGGGCGGCGGAACCTTCCCCGGTCAGGAGAATCGCTTCTTCCCGCGCGAGGTCGAGCTCTCGTTCTTCGGCCAGATCGATCCCTACGCGTCCGCGGTGGTTCGGATCGAAGCGGGCGAGGAGGACCGCGGCCAGGAGACCGGCGTCAGTCTGGCGGAGGCCTACCTCACGCTCCTGACCCTCCCGTTCGGCACGCAGGCCAGGATCGGCCAGATGCGAAGCCGCTTCGGCTATTCGAACGAGATCCATGAGCACGATCTGCAGTGGATCGATCGGCCGAACGTCATGCGCAACTTCCTCGGCGACGAGGGGCTCCAGGAAAAGGGTATAGAGGTGACGCTCGTCCCGGACCTTCCCTTCTACGTCGAGGCCCTCGCCGGCATCTTCAACGGCGACAACGAGACCGCGTTCGGCCGCGGCACCCTGCAGCACCCGCTGGTCACCGGTCGCCTGCGCACGTTCTTCGAGCTCGGCCTCGAGCATGGGCTCCAGCTCGGGATGTCGGTCGCGAGCGGCCAGACCGACGATCGCAACCGCTCGACGATCCTGAGCTGGGAGTGGCGCTACAAGTACCGCCCGGATGGGTGGCTCCATCCTCTGATCACGTTGACGGGCGAAGCGCTCTACTCGATGCGTAAGGCCGACGTCGGCGTGGATCTGGACGGCGACGGCGCGATCGATCGGGTCGACAAGCGCCAGCGCAATCACTCGGGCTGGTACACCGGGCTCGAGGTGCAGCCGTTTCGCCGCTGGGCGGGTGGTGTCCGCTACGACTGGTCGCAATATCCGGTGAATCCCGGCTGGGAATGGGCGATCGAGCCGTACGTCACGTTCTGGCCGTCGGAGTTCCTGCGCTTCCGGCTCGCGTGGAAGCACACGGATCGGAGTACCCAGACGCGCGACGCGTTCAACCTGAACGGCTCGAGCGCCCGCAATGTGGACGAGCTCCTCTTCCAGGCGTCATTCATTCTGGGCGCCCATCCGGCGCATCCTTTCTAGGAGGCGGCGCATGATTCGCACACTTCGCAGTCTGCTCGCCCTCGCGCTCGTGGCCCTGTCCGTGTCGACCGCCGCGGGCGCCGACAAGATCCGCGTGGTCACGACGATCCCGGATCTCAAGGCGCTCACCGAAGAGGTCGGCGGCAAGCTCGTCGATGTCGACGCGCTGGCTCGCGGCACGCAGAACGCCCACGAGCTCGAGATTCGCCCGAGCCTCATGCTGAAGCTGCGCCGGGCCGACATCCTGATCGAGAACGGGCTCGATCTCGATGCCTGGGCTGACGTCGCCGTCCAGGGCGCGAACAACCCGAACATCGTTCGCGGCGCGCCCGGGCGCATCGACGTCTCGCGCGGCGTGCAGGTGCTGGAGGTGCCGTCGACCCGGGTCGACCGCTCGATGGGCGACGTGCACCCGCTGGGTAACCCGCACTACTCGCTCGATCCGGGCATGGCGCCGATCGTCACCCAGAACATCGTCGACGCCCTCGCGCGCGTCGCGCCCGACCGTCGCGCGGAGCTCGAGCGGAATCGCCAGAGCTTTCTGTCGCGCCTCGACGAGGCCATGACGCGCTGGACTCGCGCGATGGAGCCGCTCAAGGGCGCCAAGGTGGTCGTCTATCACCCGCAATGGATCTATCTGCTGACTCGCTTCGGGCTCGTGCAGGCGGCGACGCTCGAAGACCGCCCGGGGATCCCCGCCTCGCCGGCCCATCTGAGTCGAGTCATTCGTCAGATGAGGGACGAGCAGATCAAGGTCCTCATCGTCGAGCCGTGGAACGACCTGAAGCTGGCCAATCGCGTGGCCCAGGAAGCGGGAGCCAAGGCCGTCGTCCTCGCGCCCTTGGTGGGCGGTGTCAAGGGCGCCGACACGTACATCGGCGCCATCGACCACAACGTCAACGCCCTCGTCACGGCGATGAAGTGATGCGATCTCGCGGTACGACTTTCGCCGGTCTGCTGATCCTGCTCGGCGTTCTGTCCACCGGCGCCGAGGGCGCCCACAAGCTGCGCGTCGTGACCACCATTCCCGACTTCACGGCTCTCGTCGAGGAAATCGGCGGCGATGTGGTCGACGTCGACGCGCTCGCCCGCGGCTATCAGAACGCGCACGAGATCGAGATCCGTCCGAGCCTCATGCTGCGGCTTCGGCGAGCGGACGTGTTCGTCGAGAACGGCCTCGAGCTCGACGCCTGGTCGGATATCGCCGTCCAGGGCTCGAACAATCCAAAGATCGTCCGGGGCGCCGTCGGGCGCGTCGATGCCTCGCGCGGCGTCAACGTGCTCGAGGTGCCCTCGACCCGCGTCGACCGCTCGCTGGGTGACGTGCACCCGCTGGGCAACCCGCACTACTCGCTCGACCCCGGGCTCATGCCGGTCGTGACGCAGACCCTCGTGGACGGACTGGCCCGCGTGGCGCCCGAGCTTCGCCCGACCTTCGAGAAGAACCGCCAGGCCTTCCTCGCCCGACTCGAGGATGCGATGGCGCGCTGGACGAAAACGCTCGAGCCCTACAAGGGTGCCAAGGTCGTCGTCTACCATCCGGATTACGTCTATTTCCTGACGCGCTTCGGCATCGGTCAGATCGGCATGGTCGAGGACCGGCCCGGCATCCCGCCGTCGCCTCAACACCTGGCTCAGCTGATCAGACAGATGAAGGAGGAGCACGTGAAGGTCCTGCTCGTGCAGCCCTGGAACGACCTGAAGCTGGCACAGCGTGTGGCGGACGACGCGGGCGCCAAGGTCGTCGTGATCCCGACGATGGTCGGCGGGGTCAAGGGCGCCGACACGTACATCGGGGCCATCGACTACGACGTGAACGCCCTCGCTCAGGCTCTTCGCTAGTGATCGCCGATCTCCTCGCGCTCCTGTGGGCCCCGTTCCTGATGTGCCTGGTCCTCACCGGCATCCATGCGTATCTCGGCGTGCACGTGCTGGCGCGCGAGGTGGTCTTCGTCGACATCGCACTGGCCCAGATCGCCGCGCTGGGCGCGACCGCGGCCTTCCTGTTCGGCTATGAGCTTCACACGTGGGAGTCGTACGGCGCGGGCCTCGCCGCGACTGTCGCCGGCGCGCTGGTCCTGGCGCTCACGCGCAGCCGCGAACGGCGCGTGTCACAGGAGGCGGTGATCGGCGTCGTGTACGCCGCCTCGGCCGCCGGCGCCGTGCTCCTGTCCGACCGCGCGGCCCACGGCGTCGAGCACATCCGCGCGATGCTCGTCGGCTCGCTCCTGACCGTCAGCGGAGAGGACGTGGTGAAGGTCGCGATCCTCTACGCGCTCGTCGGCGCCCTGCACGTCGCCTGCCGCCGGCCGTTCTTCCTGATCTCCACGGATCCGCGGCGCGCCTATGCCGAGGGCTGGCGCGTGCGCCTCTGGGATTTCGTGTTCTACGCCTTGTTCGGCGTCGTCGTCACGAGCTCGGTCCGCATCGCGGGCGTGCTGCTCGTGTTCTCATATCTGATCGTCCCGGCCCTCGCGTCGATCCTGATCGGAGGCTCGATCGCCACCCGGCTGATCGTCGGCTGGGCGTTCGGCACGGTGGTGAGCATCCTCGGGGTCACCGCCTCGGCCGCAATCGATCTGCCGACCGGCGCCACGATCGTGTGCGTCTTCGGCCTGAGCCTCGTGGTGCTCTGGGCGATCGCCGGCCGCCTGCGGCGCGCCTGATACACTCGGCGCGTCGTGACGCCCCGACTGTTCATAGGCGCGCCTCGTCCGGTGGGGCCCCAGCCCCTCGACGGCCTGCGGCGCGCACGACTGTTCATAGGCGCGCCTCGTCCGGTGGG
>DATEMW010000331.1:0-5191 GCA_035275385.1 Candidatus Methylomirabilota bacterium
TCCGAGCGGAGCGGCGACGGGAGACGGTTGCTGGGCGCTACCGGGAACGACGATCAGGGCGAGCGAGACCACGGCGAGCGACGTGCAAGCGATGCTGCGGTACATCGAGGCACCTCCTTGCCTCGTGTTTTGTGGCCAAGCGTCGATTGCGACAATGGCCTCTTGGTCGTAGAGATTTCACCGGACTCCGTCTCCGGCTCAGGACTGCCGGACCCGTGCGTCGATCCGCTTCTCGTAGCAGAGGCTGACGGGGTCGTTTCGATAATTTCCGAACGGCGGGATCCGCGTGAAGCCCTCTCGTTCATACAGGCGGATCGCGGCGTGCTGATGAATGCCGGTCTCCAGCCGGAGGACGTCGACGTCATGCGCGCGCGCATGCGCGGCCAGGTGGTCGAGCATCAGCTTGCCGTAGCCTTTGCCGCGAAACTGAGGCCGCACCCACATGCGCTTGATCTCGCCGTACTCCGTGCCGAACAACTTGATACCGCCGCAACCGGCGGGCGCACCGCTCTCGCGGATGACGAAGAACGCGACCGCGTCGGCAATCAGCTTCTGCACGCTGAAGCCGTGGCGGCTTTCGCTCGGATAGAGCGGCGTCAGGTGTGCGTCCAGCTCTGCAATCAACGCTGTCGCGTCGGGGTTGCCCGGATGCTCCGGCGTTAACGTGGTCGCCATGGCGTGTCTCCTGACGGAAAAGCGAACAGCTACGTCCGGTGAGGTGCGGCTGCCGCGGGGGCCGCGGTCGCGGCGCGATCGCCGGCGAGATCGGCCGGGCGCAGCCAGACGAACACGAGCGCGCCGAGCAGCAGCGCGACCGTGACGTGGCCGAATGCCACGCCCCATCCCAGCACGCTCGCGCCACCGAGCAGATCGAGCGTCGCACCGAGAACCAGCGGCCCCAGGAAGCCGCCGGCGTAGCCCAGCGTCGAGTGGACCGCCAGCGTCGCGCCGCGCTGTCCCGGCGCGGCGCTGCCGGCGCTGCCCGCGGTGAGCGACGACGAGTCGGACCAGATCAGCATCGCGTATAGCAGGACGAGCGCGGCCGACCCTGCATACGGAAGCGCCGCGCTGAAGCCGATCACTCCCGCCAGCGCGGCCGAGGCGACCATCGTGCCGAGGATGAAGCGACGGCGGCCGAATCGGATGGACAGCTCGTTGCCCCACACGCTGGCCCACACGCCGAGCAAGCCCATCACGCTCGCGACGGTGGCCGGCGCCAGCGGCGCCCACGCGCCGGGGCGTTGAGCCGCCACGAACGTGAGGAACGTCACGACCCAGCCGCGCAGCGCCGACATCTCCCAGGTGTGGACGCAATAGGCGATCGAATAGGCCAGCGCGGATCGATTCCGGAGGATCGGGCGGAAGTCGAGCAGCGCGCGGCGCGGGCCGGCCGCGGCGCTGACCGGCCGGCTCGGCAAGCCGATCAGGACCAGCACGAACGCGAGCGCGGCGCCGAGCGCGCCCGGCACCAGCGCCCATTGCCAGCCGAGCCAGGCGTTGACGGCGCCGGCGACGCCGAACGAGAGCGCGCCGCTCACGCCGACGGCCGCCGCGTGCGCGGCGACCGCCCTGGACTGCTGCTGTCCTTCCGCCAGGTCGCTCAGCGCCTTGAGCCCGGGCATGTAGCTGCCCGCCCACCCGGCGCCCATCAACGCACGAAACACCAGCGCCCACCAGAAGCTGGTGGCAACCCACGCGAAGCCCACGAACGCCAGCGCCGTCACGGCGACGGAGCCGAGATAGATGCGCTTGGGGTCGACGCGATCCGTGAGCGAGGAGAGCAGCGGGACGACGAGCGTGTAGGCCGCGTAGTAAATGCCGCTGATCCACCCGGCCTCGGTGTTCGTGAGGCTCCACACCGAGATCAAGCTCGGCAGCACCGCCGCCACGCTGAACGCGCCGATCTGCGCGCAGGCTTGTGCCGCACACATCGCCACGACGCCGCGAGACAGTGTCATCTCACCGCCGGCGCTTCATCGAGCAATCGCTCGACGATGACGCAGTCCCGCCATTCGCCCTCGAGCTTGCCGTGGCGTTGATAGACGCCGACGACGCGGAATCCGCACCGCTCGTGCAGCGCCAGGCTGGCGGTGTTCTCGGGAAAGATACGCGACACGATCTTCCAGAATCCGCGCTCGGCGTACGCGCGGCAGAGCGCATCGAGCACCGCGCGTCCAGCTCCCTTGCCGCGCGCCGATCGCGCCACGTAGACCGAGTGCTCGGCAACGCCCGCATACGCCGGGCGCGCACGATAGGCGCCGGCGCCGGCCCATGCGACGACGCGGCCGGCGTGCTCGGCAACAACCGTCGGAAAGCGATCGCCCTTGTCGACGAGCTGCTTGGCGATCTGCTCCGGGCTTCGCAGCTCCGTCTCGAACGTCGCGATCCTGTCGGCGATCCCTTCGTTGTAGATCGCGGCGATCGCGGGCGCATCGTCGGGCGTAGCAAGCCGGGTCGAGACGCCGTTCACTGGCGAGCCACCGAAGCCGGCGCGGCGTGCGCGTCGACCGTTGCGGCGGCCGCCCGCTGGCGCTCGTACCAGCGGGACATCAGCTCCATCGCGAGCCACGCGGCCGAGCAGGCGACCAGGAGCGATACGCGCCCGGTGCGCCAGCCCCATCGATCGACGATCCACGCGAACACCGTTGGGGACGCGGCATTCACCACCAGCACCGGCGTCGCGATCACGCCCAGCACCGCGCCGTACCCCTTGGCGCCGAACAGCGCGAGCGGGACGGCGCCGCGGACGATCGTGATCACGCCTTGCGAGGCGCCCATGAGCAGCGTGAACGCAAGGACCAGCGGCAGGCTTCCGGTGCCTCCCAACAACAGCGCCAGCGCCGGAGGCAGGATGCCAATCGCGATGCGCCCGACGGTGATCGCGCGCAAGTTCCGCGCGAAGAGGATCTCGACCACGCGCCCGCCGAACTGCGCCACCCCCTTCAGCGAGGCGATCCAGACCGCGAGCGCGGTCGCCAGACCGGCCGCTTCCAGCAAGGGAACGAGCTGCACCGAGATCACGCCGAACACGAACCCGTTCAGCGACATGATCAGCGCGAACAGTGCGATGGCGATCGACCGCGTCGTGCCCTCGAGCGGCGGCCCGTCGGCAGACGCGACCGGCGCGCTGGCCGGCCCCGCGCTTCGGTCCGACTCGCGGCGCGCGAGACCGAACCAATGCAGCGGCAAGCAGACCACGAGGTTGATCAGCGCGAACATCACGAGGGTCTGCCGCCAGCCGAACTGCTCCTCGAGCGCGTGGCCGACCACCCAGAATACCGACGAGGCGAACGCGCCGAACAAGGTCAGATAGGAGATGGCCTGCCGCCCACGCGACGGCGCAATCTGCACGAGTGCAGCGAACGCCGCGTCGTAGAGGCATAGCCGCATCCCGAGCCCGAGGAACACCCACACCGCGAGGTACAGGGCTTCGCTTCGCGCCTGGGACAGGGCGAAGAGCCCGATCGAGACGAGCACCGTGCCGAGCGTCATCACCGCGCGCGCGCCGCGACGGTCGATCGCTCGCCCCACGGCGTTGGAGACCAGACCCATCGCGAGCAGCGCGACCGTGAAGCCCAGGAAGACGAAGCCGCGGCTCCACCCGGTATCGCGGCTGATCGGTCCCGCGAGCACCCCGAGACAGTAGTAGCTCGTGCCCCAGGCGGTGATCTGCGTGATGCCCAGGGCCACGACGGCGACCATCATCGGATCGCCGAGGCGCGTGCGCCATCCGGGCCGCTGGTCCGCGCGTGGTGCGGCGCTCACAACGCTGGACCGATCACGGAAGCGGCTTCCGAGCCCTCACGAACGCGCTGATGAATTTGCCGTCGATGGAAGCGATGGCCTCGGCGCTGAGTCCCGCCCCCGCGAGGAAGTCGCGCGCGCTCTCGGCCGTGTAGACGCGCGTCGGCTCGACGTCGATGCCGTCGAACCCGGCCTTGGCGAGCTTGGCGCGGTACTCGGACTCCTCGAGCGCGCCCGCCACGCACCCGATCCACAGCTCGACGCTGCGCCGGATCTCCGACGGGACCTCGCCGCGTACGACCACGTCGGAGACGGCGAACCGCCCGCCGGGCTTCAGCACGCGAAAGGCCTCCGCGAGCACCGCGTCCTTGTCGGCCGACAGATTGATGACGCAGTTCGAGATGATGACGTCGACCGAATCACCCGGGAGCGGGACGTGCTCGATCTCGCCCTTCAAAAATTCGACGTTGGTGACGCCGGCCTTCCGCTGGTTCTCGCGAGCCAGGGCCAGCATCTCGTCCGTCATGTCGAGCCCGTAGGCCTTGCCGGTGGGGCCGACTCGCCGCGCCGAGAGCAAGACGTCGATTCCACCGCCCGACCCGAGATCGAGCACGGTCTCTCCCGACTTCAGCTCGGCCAGCGCGGTCGGATTGCCGCAACCGAGTGACGCCGCCACCGCCTCGCGCGGCAGATCCGCCGTCTCGGCGGTGGCGTAGAGGTTCGACGTGATCGGGTCGCAAGCCCCCTGAGAGGCCTCGCTGCCGCAGCACGAGGTCGCGCCGCCGACCACACGCAGCGCCGCTTGCCCATATTTCTGCTTCACCCGATCCCGAACGCCCTCGTCACTCATTGCCTCTCTCCACGCGCGGCTCAGATATTACGACGCACAGCTGGTCGTGCCGCCACAGCACCCACCGGCCCCGACCACGGCAAGGCTCGGCCGCGCCGACGCTCTGTCTTCCTCGCCCTCGAGGTCGTAGTTGAGGTGGTAGACCTCCCACTCGACACCGTCAGGATCCTTCACCCAGAACTTGTCCTGGTTGGCGTGGCAACAGTTGACTCCCATCTCCTCTTTCACCGAAAGGCCGGCCGCCTTCACGCGCGCCAGCTCTGACATCACGGTTTCGACGGAGTCGACCTGGACGCCGACGTGGTCGATGGTTCCCGCGCCGCCCGGGCCGCCCGTGGAGAGGGCGAGGTTGACGGGCGCCCATTCGGGCAGGAACTTCACGTATCCCTGCTTCACCTTCACCGGGTCGCCGCCCAGAAACCTCTCGTAGAAGTCACGGCTCTTGGTGAGATCCGAGACGTGCATGTGGAGATGGACCTTCGCGCTCATCGGCTCCTCCTAGCAGCACGCGGTGAGCAGGCGCACCAGCGCGGTGACCCGCTCCCGCTGCACCGAATAGTAGATGTACCGCTCTTCCTTGCGGCTCTCGATCAGGCC
>DATEMW010000332.1:0-7243 GCA_035275385.1 Candidatus Methylomirabilota bacterium
GGCCCGGGAACGCCCGGGTCGCGCCCTTACGGTGGACGATGAGCCGCCGCCGTGCGCCGTCGACCTCGTGCTCTTCTTCTTTGGCGATGTTGTGCGCGACGTCGTAGACGGAGCGCATGCCGAGCTCGCGCGGGGCCAGGCCGAGGGTGCGCTCGAAGACGTCGCGCGTCCAGTGCGCCAGGAGCTGGCGGTTGGCGAAGGCGAAGTTGGCGGCACCGCGCATGGCGCCGAGGTAGGCCTGCGCCTCGTCGGAGTCGACGGGCGCGCACGCCAGCTGACGGTCGGGCACCGTGATGCCGTAGCGGCGGAGCGCCTTGCCGGTCACGTCGAGATAGTCGGTGCACACTTGGTGACCAAGCCCGCGCGAGCCGGTGTGGATCATGATCGTCAGCTGCCCCTCGCTCATGCCGAGCTCGCGCGCCGCGCGCGCGTCGTAGACCACTTCGACGGTCTGCACCTCGAGGAAGTGATTGCCCGAGCCGAGGGTGCCGAGCTGTCGCCGGCCGCGCTCGCGCGCGCGCGGCGACACGTGCTCGGGCGCGGCACCTTCGAGGCCGCCCGCGGAATCGATCCGCTGCAGGTCTCCGGCGTCGCCGTATCCAGCGCCGACCGCCCACGCTGCGCCGCGCTCGAGCACGCGGTCGAGCGTTTTGTCATCCAGCGTGAGCTCGCTGCGCGAGCCGACCCCCGTGGGAATCGCGGCGTAGAGCGCGTCGACGAGCGCTTCCATGCGGTCGGCGATGGCGTCAGAGCGCAGCGAGGTGGCGAGCAGGCGCACGCCGCAATTGATGTCGAAGCCGATCGCGCCCGGGCTCACGACGCCGTGGCGCGCGTCGGTCGCGACGACGCCGCCCACCGGCAGCCCGTAGCCCTGGTGGATGTCCGGCATCGCCATCGCGGCTTTCACGATGCCCGGCAAGGTGGCGCCGTTGGCGATCTGCTCGAGCGAGGCGTCCGAGCGAATCGACTCGATCAGGCGATCGTCCGCGATGACCAGGCCGGGCACGCGCATGCCACGGCTTTCGTCGCGCGGAACCTGCCAGAGATATGGACCCAGACGCTCGAGGCGCATGCCATCCCCTCGGTTTCTAGTATGCGCCTCGCGTATGCGCGCGGGCGCTATGCGCCCGGCGCCGGCGGGATCAGCCTCGTGGACTCGTGGCGCGCGCGCTGAGCTGGGCGCCGGCGGCGCGACGGCTCGCCCAGGCCATGCCCAGAGCCGCGACGAGCACGCCGATCACGCTCGCGAGCTGGGGCACGCGGATCGGCCCGAGCCAGAAGCTATCGAGCCGGAGCGCTTCGATCGCGAAGCGGCCGACCGAGTAGAGGCCGATGTACGCGAAGAAGAGCGCGCCGGGACGGTCCCGGAGCCGCGAGCGCAGCACGAAGGCGAGCAGCAGGAACACCACGAGGTCCCATAGCGACTCGTAGAGGAACGTCGGATGGAAGTACTCGAACTGCGCGTAGCCGAGCGGCCGGTGCTCGGGCGAGATGTAGAGCTTCCACGGCAGATCCGTCGGACGCCCGAACGCTTCCTCGTTGAAGAAATTCCCCCAGCGGCCGATCGCCTGCCCCAGCATCATCGATGGCGCGGCGATGTCGAGCCCGCGCAGGATCGGCAGCCGCCACCGGTACGCGAGCCAGGCTCCGACCAGCGGGCCCACGATCAGCCCGCCGTGCATCGCGAGGCCGCCCTCCCACACCGCGATGATCTTCGAGGGGTAGCGGCCGTAGTAATCCCAGTTGAAGATGACCTCGTAGACGCGCGCGCCCGCCAGGCCCGCGAGGATCGCCCACTGTCCGGCGCTGATGATGTCGTCGGCCGGCAGTCCGTCGCGCTTGGCCTGACGATAGCCGACCCACAGCCCGAGGACGATCGCCGTGGCCATGAGAATGCCGTACCAGCGAATGACGACGGGGCCGATCTGGAAGGCAATCGCGCCCGGCGAGCTAATCACGAGAGGCAGCACACAACGAAGGATATCACGGGGTTAGAACGGCTCGGGTATGTGATCAGTCGACAACCTCAGGCTGGCCGGCGCGCTCCATCCAGGGCCGCGCCATGATTGCGTCGAGCCGAGCGACGTCAGGTCGGCGAGCGATCGAGATCGTGACCTGGTTGGCTCGTATCGGCCGGAGCTCGAGTCGCCGACACGCTTCCGTGAAGAGTCTCAGAATATCGCTCGACCGATTTGAGAAGCTGTAGGCGGGGTAGTTCTTGCCTCTGACGATTCGTCGATGCCGACAACCATGCGAGTGGATGCAGCCCCGGACGAATTGGTCTGAGTATGCGGCGACGAGTTTCTGTTGCCACGGTTCGAGCACGATGGGCCGCGAATGCTTCCGTCCCTTTCCATGCTGAGGCAGCATCGCCGGCCAGCCACCCCAGTAGGATCTCACGACGACTATTCGACCGACTCGGCCAAATCCGACGCGCCGCGGAACCAGATGCAAAATAGCACGAGCTGCTTCAGCAATGACGTGCGGCTGGCCATCATTGAGAAAAATGCGGAGCACGTACGTCCGTGGCATTCGCGAGATGCAACCATCGCCAAGATACAAACCGAAGAGATAAACGTATGCGGCGTGCTGGTGCTGGTGGAGGGATTCGAACCCCCACTGTACCGATTTTAAGTCGGTCGCCTCTGCCGTTTGGGCTACACCAGCAAAATGCTTGATCCAGTACTGAATCGTCGAGCGGGAGATACCGCTGAGCCGAGCGACGCCTTTGGCGCTGTGACCTGCATGCCACAGTTGCAGCGCCGCATAACGCTCGCGCAGCGGCCTTGCCACATGACAACCGTATCAACACGCTCGACGAAAGATAATGCGCAAACACAGATACACATCGATCGATCCAGCTACAGATTCTTGACCTTGTCGTTGACCTCGCGGATGCGCTTTTGCCGGGCTTCCTCCTCGGCGAGCGCGGCGGCCTTGCGCTGCTTCTCGGCGTCTTCCTGCTCCTCCATGCCCTTGTTCGCGCCGCCGATCCACTTGTCGATGTACTGCACCCAGGTCGGCAAGTGGCCCTCGTCGGATTTGAAGACGATGGCCTGGTGCATCATGCCCAGCCGTCTGGGATGACAGAGCACGGTCGACTCAGCGGGCTCCGAGAAGAGCCGAGACCACTCGCGCGACGGCGCGGCGCTGAGCTGAATGGTCCACGTGAACTCGTCACCCTTGAGGTCGGTCGCTTTCGGCGGTCCCACCCGCTTGATTAGCTCGGCCATGAACGGTCTCCGGAGATCGTCTTGGTGTCGAGGGGGATGGAGAAGACATGGAGGCGGCGCGCGGATTCGAACCGCGGAGTAGAGGTTTTGCAGACCTCCGCCTTAGCCACTTGGCTACGCCGCCCCGATGGAGGGAGCCGGTAATTTAGACTGGAGCGGGAAACGGGATTCGAACCCGCGACCCCGACCTTGGCAAGGTCGTGCTCTACCACTGAGCTATTCCCGCGCCACAGCGGACGATGGTATCACGATCGGCTCGTACCCGCCCTGAGAGCCTCGGCGGCGGCCTCGGGTGGAACCGGATTGATGAAGAAACCGCTTCCCCACTCGAACCCGGCCACCCGCGTGAGCTTTGGAATCACTTCGAGATGCCAGTGGAACGACTCCAGCTGAGCCTCGCGGAACGGCGCCGTGTGGAGCATGAAGTTGAACGGCGGCTCCCCGAGCACCTGGTCCATGCGGCGTAGCACCTCACCGAGAGTCTCGGCCACCCCGCGCAGCTCCTCCTCTGTCGACTCCTCGAACGCGGCGCGGTGACGCGTGGGCAGGATCCAGGTCTCGAAGGGAAACCGCGGCGCGAACGGCGCCAGCGCGACGAACTCGGGGGACTCCAGCACCAGCCGGCCGCGGCCCCGCCGCTCCTGGCGGATCATGTCGCACCAGACGCAGCGCTCCTTGAGGTCGTAGTACTGAGCCGAGCCGGCCAGCTCCTCGGACACCATGATCGGAATGATCGGCGTCGCGATGAGCTGCGAGTGGGGATGCTCGAGCGAGGCGCCGGCCGCCTCGCCGTGGTTCTTGAACACGAGGACGTACGCGAAGCGCGGATCCTTCTTGAGATCCACCATGCGCTCGCGATACGCCAGCAGCACGTCGGTGACGGCGTCGACCGAGAGCCCGGCCATCGAGGCGTCGTGCCGCGGCGTTTCGATGACGACCTCGTGGGCGCCGACGCCGTTCATCCGGTCGAACAGGCCTTCGCCGGAGGGCTCGAGCTCACCCTCGATGCGCAGCGCCGGGAACTTGTTCGGCACGACGCGGTACGTCCAGCCCGGCGTGTTGGGGCGGCTCTCGGGCGGGCGACCGGCGAGCACTTCGGGCGGAGTCTGCTCCTCGCGGCCCTCGCAGAACGCGCACGTCGTCGCCCGCGGGCGCACGGGCTCGGTGACGAAGTCCGACGGCCGGCGGGCGCGCTCGGTCGCGATGATGACCCAGCGCCCGACGACCGGATCCTTCCGGAGCTCGGGCATCGGGCTAGCGGTCCTCGCGCTTCACCGGCCGCTCGAGCAACGACGTCAGCGCGTCCGCGGGCGGCTTGCCGTCGAAGAGCACGGCGCCGACCTCGTGGCAGATCGGCAACGTCACCGAATAGCGCCGGGCGAGCGCCAGCGCCGAGACCACCGTGCGGGCGCCTTCGGCGATCATCCGCGTCTCACGCTCGACCGCCGCGGCGGTTCCGCCCTTCGCGAGCGCCATGCCGAGCTGACGGTTCCGCGAGAGGCTGCCGGTGCACGTGAGCACGAGATCGCCGAGGCCGGCCAGGCCGGCCATGGTCCCGGAGATCGCGCCGAGCGCGACCGCGAGCCGCGTCATCTCGGCCAGGCCGCGCGTGACGAGCGCGGCGCGCGCATTCTCGCCGAGCCCGAGGCCGTCGGCGATGCCGGTCGCGATCGCCATCACGTTCTTCAGCGCCCCGCCCACCTCGACGCCGACCACGTCGCGGTTGGCGTACAGGCGGAGCTCGCGCGTCCCGAGCCGCCGCTGGAGCGCGGCGGCCAGGGTGTCGTCGCGCGTGGCGATCACCGCCGCGGTCGGACGCGCCAGGGCGACCTCGCGCGCGAATGTCGGCCCGGACAGGACGGCGACGCGCGCCTCGGGGAAGCGCTCGGCGATCACCTCGCTCATCCGCAGGTGGCGCTCGGGATCGAGACCCTTCGTCGCCGACAGGATCGGCACATCGGCCGGGATCGACGGGAACGTTTTCAACGTCGTCGCGACGAACTCGGACGGGATCACGATGATCACGAGCGTGGCGCCGTGGAGCGCCTCGTCGAGATCGTCCGTCGGCTCGACGCCGGCGGGAACGTCGATGTCGGCGAGATACCACGGGCTCCGGCGCTGCGTACGAATGCCCTCGACGACCTCGCGCTCGCGCGCCCAGAGGCGCACCGCGGCGCCCGCGCGCGCGGCGTGGATCGCCAGCGCCGTGCCCCAGCTTCCCCCGCCGATGACGGCGATGCTCACGCCGAGTGCCGCTGGCCGAGCTTCGGCTCGAGGCCGGCGAACAGCCGGGCGATGTTCGCGTGATGGCGCGCGACGACGATCACGCCGATCGCGAACGCGGCGAGCACGTACGCTGTCGGAGCGCCGAGGAGCAGCGCGCCGAGCGGGACACAGGCCGCTGCGAGGATGGAGCCGAGCGACACGTAGCGGAAGCTGACGGTGACGAGGAGCCACACGAGCGCGGCCGGCAGCACGGCCAGGGGCACGATCCGGATCAGCGCGCCCAGGCCCGTCGCCACGCCCTTACCGCCCCGGAAGCCGAGGAAGATCGACCAGCAGTTGCCGACGACGGCGGCGACCGCCGCGGCGGCAACCAAACCCGCGTCGGGACCGGACGCCCGCGCGCCGATCGCCGCGCCCGCGGCGACCGCGAGGTAGCCCTTCGCGACGTCGCCGACGAGCGTCAAGATCGCGGGAAGCTTGCCCGCGGTGCGCAGCACGTTGGTGGCGCCGATGGTCCCGCTGCCGTGACGGCGAATGTCGGCCACCCCGAAAGCGCGGCCGATGAGATAGCCGATCGGCACCGCGCCGATCAGGTAGGCGGCGCCGATCGCGAGGATCGCGCTCACGACCAGCGTTCTTCGCCCGGCACGATCGCTCGGTAGTCGGCCTTCCGAAAGAAGCGATAGAAGTAGTCGACGGCCGAGACCACCGTGAGGCCGAGCGCAATCCACAAGGTCGCGGTCGCCGCATAGTGGAATCCCGGAGGGGCGAATCCCTTCTCGATGATCAGCATCGTGATCGCGACGTACTGGCTCACCGTCTTCCACTTGGCCAGCCGCGATGCCGGCACGATCACGCCGACCGATGCCGCGACCGCGCGCAGGCCCGTGACGGCCAGCTCGCGCCCGATGATGACCACGACGATCCACGCGTCGATCTTGTCGATGGCGAGGAGCGACACCAGGGCGGCCGCCACCAGGAGCTTGTCGGCGATCGGATCGAGCAGGGTTCCGAGGGTCGTCACCTGATTGCGGCGCCGGGCGAGCATCCCGTCCGCCCAGTCGGTGATGGCCGCCAGGATGAAGATCGCCGCCGCGATCACCGCGTGCACGCGGGACGACGAGATCAGGAACACGATCAGCAGCGGCACCGCCACGATGCGCGTCAGAGTCAGACCGATGGGCAAGTTCACGCTGGAGCTCCGTCGCGGGTACGAATGGGCGTGCCCATTATGTGTGGTCGGCCACGATCTTGTCAAACTTCGGCACGTAGCGCGGCACGAGCGTGGTGGTGTCCAGACGCAGGCACGCGTCGACGTCGGCGGCCCGGCCCGCGGCGATGAGGCGACGCGCCCAGGGCGCATCGCGCTTGAGCCGCACGACGTCCGCGCCGTAGCGCCGGCCCGTCTCGAGCGCGTCGCGGGCCGCGTCGGTGAGCGCCGCGTCGGGCACCGCGGTCAGGATGCGCGCGACGACGAGCCCGCCGCAGGTCCAGTCCTCGAGCGAGTGCCGCCCGTGGGAGCCGGAGCAGACGATGGTCACGTCACGGCCGGCCTCGATCGCCCACGCGGCCGCGGCGGTCGCGTTGAGGAGCGCGGCAATGCCGATCGCCTCCGCGGCCCGCGAGGCCAGCAAGGCGCGGGTCCCGTTGCTGGTGGTGAAGTACACGGTCTTGCCCCGCACGTGCGGGCTCTGGAACTCGACGGGCGAGTTGCCGAGATCGAAGCCGGGGATCGGCTCGCCGCGGCGCTCGCCGGCCACCAGCGCGGCGCCGTTGCCCGCCTC
>DATEMW010000333.1:0-7720 GCA_035275385.1 Candidatus Methylomirabilota bacterium
CGCCATCAGCTCCAGCGCTTCGGTCTGCTCGGTCGAGATCGTGAGCCCGGTGATCCCCGAGTCGGCCCACGCCTTGTAGCGCTCGCGGATCCGGCCGACCGGGCCCACCAGCGACATCTCGTCGCAGAACTCGTCGGGGACGGCAGCGACGGCCTCGTCCTTCCGCTTGGCGAGGAACAGCTCCTGGATCTTCTGGGCGGCGTCGCCGAAGCCGCGGCGGACCATCATCTCCTTGTGGAAGTTCTTGTCGCGATGGCCCATGCCGCCGACGTAGAGCGCGACGCGCGGCTTCATGCGCCCGAGCGCGCCGCGCACGTCGTCGGTGATCGCGACTTCCGCGCGCGGCTGGATCTCGAAGCTCGTGAAGCCCTTGCCACCGCCGGCGCGCCGGAAGCCTTCCTCAAGCCAGGGCCGCAGCGTCGGCATGAGCCGCGGCACGAAGCCGAGCGGGAGCCAGCCGTCGGCGATCTCCGCCGTCAGCTTCACGTTGGCCTCGGTCCCGGTGCCGAGCCAGATGGGCAGCCGCGGGTTCATGTGCAGGATCGTCATCAGGGGTTTGCCGACGCCGAGCGCGCCCGGCCCCTGGTACGGCAGCGAGATCTCGCGGCCCTCGTGGGCGACGGGCTCCTTGCGCTCGAAGACCTTGCGCATGATCGCCACGTAGTCGCGGATGCGCCAGTACGGCTTGCCCCAGGGCTGGCCGTACCAGCCCTCGACGATCTGCGGCCCCGAAACGCCGAGCCCTGCGATCACGCGTCCGCCGCCGGCGAGTGCGTCGACGGTGCCCGCGGCCATCGCGGCCGAGGCGGGCGGGCGCGCGGCGAGCTGCATGATGCCGGTGCCGAGGCGGATGCGCTTCGTCAGCGCCGCCAGGTACGCCAGCGGGGTGATCGCGTCCGAGCCGTACGCCTCCGCGGTCCACACGGAGTCGTACCCCAGACGCTCCGCGAGCAGCACCTTCTCGACCGGCAGGCGCAGCTCAGCTCCCGAGTAGCCGATGCTCAACCCGAGCTTCATGACGTCTTTCTCCTGTGACGAGTCATTCCATCAGGACGCCGCCGTCGACGTTGAAGCTCTCGCCGTACACGAAGCTGGCGGCGTCCGAGAGCAAGAACAGGACGGCGTTGGCGATCTCTTCGGGCCGGCCGAAGCGTCCCATCGGCACCCGGCCGGCCACCATCGCGCGCTGCTCCGGCGTGAGCGGCGCGTGCATCGGCGTGTCGCAGGGGCCGGGATTGACGCAATTGATCCGGACGCCGGTGCCGACGAGCGTGCGCGCGAAGCCCTTCGTCATCGTGACGACCGCGCCCTTGGTGGCGGCGTAGGGGATGTTGGCGATCCGGCCGCCGCCGAGCTTGTAGCTGTCCGAGCCGATCGTGACGATCCGTCCGCGGCCGCGGGGAATCATCCGCTTGAGCGCCGCCTGAACGGTGAAGAACGTGCCCTTGGCGTTCACGGCGAAGACCCGGTCCCATTCTTCGGACGTCACGTCGAGGGTCGGCAGGGTCGTGATGATCCCGGCGCACGTGACCAATCCGTCGATCCGGCCGAACTCGCGGTCGGCCAGCTCGAAGAGCGAGTCGATCTCCGCCGTGCGGGTCACGTCAACACGCTGGTGGCGAACCTCTCCGGTGAGCTCTGCCGCGGTCGCCTTCAGCCGTTCGCCGTCGAAGTCCGAGAGCACCAATCGCGCCCCCTCGCGGCTGGCCGCGATCGCGACGGCGCGACCCATTCCCGATGCGGCGCCGGTGACCACGACGACCTGGTCGTGCAGGTTCAGGAAGTCCGACATGGCGCCGCCCATGATAGCCGCTCGCCGGCGCCGGCGCTCGCCCGGTTGCGCCGGACAGGCGCTCGCGCTATGGTCCGCCGAGCAGCGCTGAAGGAGGACACCATGGCTCGCCGATCGTCTTCGTCATCGTCATTCGTCATCCGCGCCGGTGCCGGGAATGGCGCGGGAAACCCGGCCTGGACCTGGGAAGAGCCTCGGTGGCGCGCCGCCGTGAACAAGGTGCGCGCGGGCCGCTCGCTGAAGCCGGCGTGCTGGAAGAACGGGGCGCGCACGTGCGTGGCGCTCTCCTTCGATTCCGACCACGAGACCAGCACCCTGCGCGAGGGCTCGACCTCACCCGGCCGCCTGGCCCAGGGCGAGTACGGCGCGCGTGCCGGCGTCCCGCGCATCCTCGACCTGCTGCGGCGCCACGATCTGCGCGCCTCGTTCTTCGTACCGGGCGTGATCGCGCAGCTTCACCCGGACGAGCAGCGGCGCGTTGTGGCCGAGGGCCACGAGATCGGCATGCACGGCTGGATCCATGAGGGCACGAGCGAGCTCACCGAGTCGTCGGAGCGGGACCTGATGCGGCGGGCGTTCGACACGCTCACGAAGGTGACCGGCCGCACGCCCGTGGGCATCCGCGTGCCGTCCTGGGACTTCAGCGCGACGACATTGCCGCTGATCCGTGAGCTCGGCCTGCTCTACGATTCGTCGTTGATGGCCGACGACGAGCCGTACGAGCTCATCGACAACGGCGAGGCCACCGGCATCGTCGAGCTGCCGGTCGAGTGGATCAAGGACGACGCGCCGTACCTCGGCATGAACCGCGCGACCGCGATCCGGCCCTACACCGCGCCGTCGGCGGTGGGCGAGATCTTTCGCGCCGAGTTCGAGGGCGCGCTCGCCGAGGGCGGGCTCTTCCTGCTCACGATGCACCCGCACATCATCGGCCATCGCTCGCGGATCGCGATGCTCGACGAGCTGATCCGCCACATGAAGGGCATCCCCGGCGTATGGTTCGCCACACACGAGGAAGTCGCGCGCTACTGCAAGACCGCGGCGGCCGAGAGCTCGCGGGCCTGAGCATACGGTCTGCGGCAGGCCCGATCGGCCTGCCGCAGACGTGACGCTAGATCAGAAGCCGCGGCGCCAGAGGCCGCAGTAGCGCCGCAGCACGAACGGCAGGTTGTTCTCGTAGCCGGGCCAGCTCTGGTACTTCGGCAGCGTCAGCTCCTTCTCGACACCGTCCCAGCACGGCTGCGGTTTTTGGGCCGAGATATTGCGGCCGGTGGCATCGCCGGGTGCGCGGCCGAGGTCAAGACCATTGCCCACGACGGTGGCTTCGTGTACTGGTGGTCGCACCATGGACTACAACATCGTTCTCGGTACCGCCGGCTGGGGTGTGTGGCACAGCCCGGACTCGGGCAAATCGTGGCTGCGCCACCGAAAGCCCTTCCCCTTGAACAGCCGAATCCAGGCGCTGGCCGTGGCCCCGAGCGAGCCGGGCGCGGTCCTGGCCGCGGGCGAC
Organism: Candidatus Methylomirabilota bacterium; assembly: GCA_035275385.1. Lineage (GTDB taxonomy): Bacteria > Methylomirabilota > Methylomirabilia > Rokubacteriales > CSP1-6 > AR31. The sequence goes on from DATEMW010000333.1 coordinate 3,303, forward strand.
ACCGGCGTGTTCAAAAGCCGCGACGGCGGCGCGTCGTGGTCGCGTGTGGGAACCGCCGGCGACCTGCCGACGGTGTGGACGCTCGCGGTGGATCCGACCGATGCCCAGACCATCTTCGTCGGCACTCGACCGGCCGCGGTCTATCGCTCGCGCGACGGCGGCGCCACCTGGACGCGCCTCGACGTCGGCGCGGCGACCGAGTGCTCCATCGGCACCGCGTTCGTGACGCGCGTGCTCGTCGATCAGGACGACCCGCGGATCGTCTGGGCCGGCGTGGAGATCGACGGCGTCTTCCGCAGCCGTGACGGCGGCGACACGTGGACGAAGGTCGTCGACGGTCTATACGACCCCGACGTGCACGACATGGCGCTGGCCCGCACGAACCCGCCCCGCGCGTACGTGGCGACCAACGGCGAGCTCTTCTGGAGCGACGATCGCGGCGAGAAGTGGACGCCGATCGGCGTGAAGACTCGCTGGCCGCTTCCCTATGCCCGCGGGATCGCGGTGAAGCCCGACGATCCGCACGTCGTATTCGCCGGCTGTGGCGAGACCACGACCGGCGAGACCGGCGCGGTGCTTCGCTCCAGCGACGGCGGACAGAGCTGGCGCAGCCTTCCCCTGCCCGCGCGGCCCAACGCCACGATGTGGGGGCTCGCGACCCATCCGGCCGACGGCGCGCGCATCGTCGCGTTCAGCTTGTTCGGCGAGGTCTACGTGAGCGAGGACGCCGGCGAGTCCTGGCGCAAGATCGGCCGCGAGTTCGGCGAGATCCGCGCCGCGGCCTGGCTGCCTGCGTGACCGCTTCGTTCGCCACCTTCCCAGGGAGGCCACCATGCATCGTGCACGTCGTGTCGCATCCTGGATCGCCATCGCCGCGTTCGCGGCAGCCGCGCTGATGGCCTCGCCCGCCGGCGCCGCCACGTTCGTCTACGTCGGCAACGCCGAGAGCAACGAAGTGTACGTGCTGCAGCTCAATCAGCAGAACGGCGACCTCACGGTGATCGACCGGACGCCGATCCCGGGCATCGAGAAGCCGGGCATCTCGACGCCGATGTCGGTGAGCCCCGACCGCCGCGTGCTCTACGTGGGCACGCGCGGCGAGCCGAAGATCGCCGCCGGCTTCGCGATCGATCCCACGACCGCCAAGCTCAAGCACATCGCGAACGGGCCGCTGGCCGACAGCCTGGCCTACATCGCCACCGACCGCACGGGACGCTTCCTGCTGGGCGCGTCGTATCCCGGTCATCGGGTCACGGTGAATCCCATCGCCTCTCCCGGGCGGGTGTCGCCGCCCCAGCAAGTGCTGGAGAACTATCCGAACGCGCACTCGATCGTTGCCGACGCGGCCAACCGTTTCGTGCTCGTGCCCACGCTCGGCAACGATCGAGTCAATCAATTCGCGTTCGACGCGGCGACGGGCAAGCTGACCCCGACCACTTCGCCGGCGGCCGAGACGCGGCCCAAGGCCGGCCCGCGCCACTTCGTCTATCACCCGAACGGCAAGCTCGTGTACGTGCTCGGCGAGCTCGACGGCATGGTCTACGTCTTCGACTACAACGCCGCCACCGGCGATCTCAAACAGAAGCAGGTGGTCAGCGCGCTACCGGCCGAGTTCACGGGCAAGCCGTCGGCGGCCGACCTGCACATCACAGCCAACGGCCGCTTCCTCTACGGCTCGGAGCGCACGAGCAGCACGCTGGCGGGCTTTCAGATCGACGCGACCGCGGGCACCTTGACGCCGATCGGCAGCGTGCCCACCGAGAAGCAGCCGCGCGGCTTCGGGATCGATCCGTCGGGACGCTATCTGCTCGCGGTCGGTCAGCTCTCGCACGGCCTTTCGAGCTACGCCATCGATCAGGCCAGCGGCAAGCTCACCAAGCTGAAGGAGTACCCGATGGGCAAGAACCCGAACTGGGTGGAGATTCTCGACCTGCCGTGAGCGCTGCGTCCGATCAGCTCGGCAGCTTGCGGCGAAGCCTCGCCGAAGGCCGGCCCACGCTCGGCTATCTGATCACCACGCCGAGCGTCCAGATCGTGCAGGCCTTGGCGCGGACCGGCGTCGACTGGCTCATGCTCGACACCGAACACGCGCCGGTCGGCATCGAGTCGATCGCCGCGATGGTGGCCGCGACCGGCGGCACGCCGGCGACGCCGATCGTCCGCGTGCCGGCCGCGCGCCCGGAGCTCGTCAAACCCGTCCTAGACTGCGGCGCGCTCGGCGTGGTCTTCCCGCAGATTGCGAGCCGTGAGGAGGCCGAGGCCGCGGTGCAGACGGTACGCTACACGCCGACCGGACAGCGCGGATACGGTCCGACGTACGCGGCGCTCCGCTGGGGGCTCACGAATCTCGACTATCTGAGAGCCGCGAACGACGCCGTCCTGAACGTCGTGCTGATCGAGTCGCCGGCCGGCGTCGACGCGCTCGACGACATCCTGACCGTCGACGGTCTCGACGTCGTCGCGGTGGCCCGCGGCGATCTCTCGCAGAGCCTCGGCGTGGCCGGCCAGTTCGACCATCCCCGGCTGCGCGAGGTCGTCGCTCGCGCGGAGGCGAAGATCCTCGCCCACGGCAAGGTGGCCCTCGGCGGCATCGCGTTCTCGCCCGAAGACGCGCGTGCGATGATCGCCCGCGGCCACCGCTTCATCGTCCTCGGCAGCGACGCCGGCTTGATCTCCGGCGCGGCGCAGCGCATGGTGCAAGCAATTCGCTCGTAGGCAAGCTCGTAGGCAAGAAGGAGACCGCATGCAGTTCGGCCTGTTCATGATGCCGCTGCACCCGCCGCATCGCGCGTTTGCCGACTGCTACGACCGCGACATCGCGCAGATCGTGCTCGCCGATCAGCTCGGCGTCCGCGAGGCGTGGGTCGGCGAGCATCTGACCGAGCGGTGGGAGAACGCGCCCGCGCCGGATCTCCTGCTCGCCCAGGCACTGGCGCTCACGAAGAACGTGCGGCTCGGAACGGGCGTGACCTTGCTGGCGCTGCACAATCCGGTCTATCTCGCGCACCGCCTGGCCATGCTCGACCACATGTCGCGCGGCCGCTTTCAGTGGGGCATCGGCGGCGGCGGGATCCCGACCGATCTCTCGCTGTTCGGGCTCGACCCGGCCAGCGTGCGGGCGCGCTCGGCCGAGGTGCTCGACGTGGTGCTCAAGCTCTGGGCCTCCGAGGGGCGATTCACCTACCGCGGGAAGTTCTTCGACATCGACACGCCCGTGCTCGATCCCATCAAAGGCCGCGGCTACTACATGAAGCCCCTGCAGCAGCCGCATCCGCCGATCGCGGTGGCGGCCAGCACGCCCGACTCGAGCTCGATGCGCATGGCCGGCGAGCGCGGCTGGATCCCGATGTCGAGCTCGCTGCTCTCCCGCTCGCATCTGGCCGCCCACTGGCAGCTGGTCGAGTCGGGCGCGGCGGGCGCGGGCCGTCGGGCCGATCGAAGCAACTGGCGCGTCGCGCGCGACGTGCTCGTTGCGCCCACCTCGGCGATGGCGCGCGAGCGGGCGCGCGCCGTGCTCGGACGAAACTACGTCGAGCACCAGCACCCCAACCGTATCGGCACCGTGCAGATGGCGTCGACGAAGCTCGATGCGTCGATCCCCGACGACGCGGTGACGGTGGACTATCTGATGGAGAACGTGTGGATCGTCGGCGACCCCGCCGAGTGCACCGAGAAGATCCACCAGCTCTACGAGGTCAGCGGCGGCTTCGGCGCCCTGCTCTCGATCACGACCGACTCGGACGACGCCGGGTGGGACCACGAGAGCCTGCGCCTCCTGATGGAGGACGTGGCCCCGCGGGTCGCGCATCTTCGATAACGACGCTCAGCTGAGGAGACTCCGATGGCCTACCGTTACGACCACATGCACCTGCGGAGCCGCGACGTGAAGAAGACGGCCGAGTACTACCAGCGCGTCTTCGGTGCGAAGATCGTCGAGTCGATCCAGTCCGACGGCAAGCCCCGCACCGACCTCGATCTCGACGGGCTCACGATCTTCATCGCGCCGGTCGCGCCGGAAGCCGCGATCCCGTCGGCGCCGACCGAGCCGTACATCGGGCTCGATCACTTCGGGCTGCGCGTGGACAACATGGACGAGGCCGTGGCCGAGCTCAAGCGGCGCGGCGCCCACTTCAAGCTGGAGCCGCGCACGATCCGGCCGGGCGTGAAGATCGCGTTCATCGAGGCGCCCGACAACGTGCGGATCGAGCTGCTCGAGCGCACCTAGCCGGGGCGACACCGATGATCTACATGGTCGAGATGGCGTTGCTCGACACCGCGCGGCGCGCGGAGTGGGAGGCGTGGTACGCCGCCCACCAGAAGAAGCTGCTCTCGATTCCCGGCATCCACGCGAGCCAGCGCTTCGAGGCCATGCACCGCGCCGAGTCGCCGTTCGTGGCGCTGCACGAGGTCGACTCGCC
>DATEMW010000334.1:0-8739 GCA_035275385.1 Candidatus Methylomirabilota bacterium
TCGCGGCCCATCTCGCGCGTGGGGCGCGCGCGCCCGTCGCCCACGTTCAGGTCGAAGATGAACGCGCCCGGCACGTGCGGCACGACGGTCGGTCCCGCCGCGAAGCCGCGGCCGCGCGCCTCGAGCCAGCGCATCACGCCCCAGATCGACTCGCCCCCGAAGCGGCTGCCCCCGCCCAGCACGACACCCTCGACGGTCGGTACGAGATGGCGGGGATCGAGGTAGTCGAGGCCGACGACGTCGTTGGCGCCGCCGCGCAGCTCGGCGCCGCAGACCGCGGGGCGGTCGCAGAGCACGACGGTGACGCCGGTGAGCCCGGCGAGATCGGTCGCGTGACCGACGCGAACCCCCGGGACGTCGGTGATCAGGGCTTGCGGCTCACGTCGGCGGCCCGCAGCCGGCCGGCGGCGACTTCCCCCGCCAGCTCGAGCGCCCGCTGGGCGAGCGCTCGCGCGACGGGATGACGCGAGAGCCCGCTCTCGCTATCGGCGAATGCGTGAGCCACCGACGCGGCGATCGCGGCGTGCTCGCTCCTGTCAGTGACAATGAAGATCCACGCCATCTCACCGAACCGGCGGCCCCAGCGCCGTCGCGCCTCGGGCGTGAGCTCGCGCTCGATCACGCGCAGCAGGATCGATTCCTGGCGCTCGGCCTTGATCTGATCGGAGACCACGAGACGGCTCTCGCGCGCCTCCTGCACCTCGAGCGCGTCGCTCTGCACCGCCTCGGGATCGAGGAACCAGCCGGCCATCTCGGGCAATCCGAGCAGCTCCACGGAACGGTCGGCGACCGCCGGATCGAAGGCGGGCAGGGGCGGCGGGCCTGCGGGCGGGACGTCGGCAAAGAATGGCTGCCAGCGGCTGAACGCGGCGGGCGGCGGCGTGCCGCGCTCCTGGTGGATCGCCAGCGCCTCGGCCACCAGACCGAGCGCGCGCGCGGGCTCGGTCTCGACCCACGGAAGCTTCTGCGCCGCGCGCAGGGAGGCCAGCTCCGCTTCGAGCCGGCGCTTGGTGATGTCGCCGCCGGCCACCTCGGTGATCCCGATGACGTCGTTGATGATCAACGAGCAGAGCGCGCCGCCCCCATAGGCGCCCTCGAACAGGACCCAGGCGGCCCGCGAGCCACTGCCGTCGATTCCTGAGAGCCACGCGCGCACGGCGTGCGGCGTACCCCGCCGGACGACCGGCGCGACCGGGGGCGCCGGCGCCGGGGCCACGCCCCGCTGGGAGAGCCGGTAGAGCGCTCGTTTCGCCGCCCGGCGCACGGCGCGGTCGGCGGCCGAGTCGGCGAGGCCGCTCAGGGCCGGCAGAGCGCCGGCGCCGTGCTCGTTCGCGAACGCGCGAAGCTTCTGGTCGAGAGCCTCTTCGGATAGGCCCTGGAGCGACCCCTGGTCGAGGCTCGCCGGCTCGCTCATCCGAAACGCAGCTGGAAGAACGGGTGCGCCGGATGATCGACGAAGTAGACCCGGCGTGTGTAGTCGAGCGCGCCCGCGTATCCCTCGAAGCGGTCGGCCAGCCGGCGGAACAGGGGCGCCGTGGCGGCCGCCTCGGCGCGCGACGTGGCGCGGCCGTGCTCGGACACGAAGTGGTAGGCGCGCTTGCCCTGGCCGACGTAATACCCGACCGATGCGGTGCTCTCGACCCGCTCGCGGAAGATGCCGGTCATGAACAAGGTGAAGTCGCCGATGTGCTGGGAGACCGTCACCTCGTGCTCGGGCTGGAAGTACGTGCCGTCCCAGGCCGTGCCGGCCTCCATCAGCATGTCGACGACGGTCTCGAGCCGCGGAAGGGCGGCCCCGCGCGGGTAAAGGTTCTCGGTCCGCGCGAAGCGCGTCAGCAGATCGGCGAGATACGGCGAGGCCGGGTCGTTCCCGAGGGCCAGGTCGTGGAAGCTCGCCCGAATCGCTCGGTCGAAGAACGCGCGAAGCTCCACATCCGGGATGATAGCAAATTCTCAATTAGGCAAGAGGTCTGACGCGACAGCTACTTACGAGCGCGCGAGACGTCTAGTGGCCAAAAACCTTTAGTCCGATCAAAGCCCGTGACGAGATCCGCCCTCGCAATAGATCGGTCGCACGCCCCACACCTCCAGGTCCCGAGTCATCTTGCGGAGAGATTCGAGGTCCTTCGGAGTTGGCTCACGCCCGCTCTGCTCCAGGAGACAGATCTCGCGGTTCAGGCGTTCAAGTATTTTGTGCCGGCGAAGCACGGGTGAAACGGCCTCCGCGGCTTGATCGATTCGCGTTCGTGCGTGCTGGTTCTGGAGGACGGGTTCTCGCTGGTGAGCCTACCAGCATGACTGCCCTGCAGAACATCGTGCCCCCGTGAAGCGGTTGACCTGGATCATCCCGCCGGGACCGATGCTTCGATAAGGCGTCGGCCACACAAACCATGCGAACACCAGGGCCAGGAGCGTGAAGATGATTTCGCGGAGATGGCGACGCAAGAATCGCACTTGGTTACATCCGATCCAGGATCTGGCGTCGCTTCGTCTGGTACTCCTCATCGGTGATGAGCCCGCGCTCGTACATCGTCTTCAGTTCATTTAACCGGTCCGCGTTGCTTGCGGCCGGAGTGCGTCGAAGCGCCGGGAGGATGTCGCGCGCGTCTCGCTTCATGCCGAGGTAGGTGCGACCGTCGGTCTCGTACGTTCCGTCCCGGACAGTCGTAACGACTACGGCCGTCGAACTGAGCCTTGTGCGGATGAACTGCATCAGACCAGTTGTCCGTTTGGTGGTCGGAGCGTACGAGCCGCTGCCCTCGTAGTCATACCAGTACCCTCGAACTTCGTTCCCACTGGAGTCGGTCCCGATCGCTGGGATCACCAGGATGGTGTGATGCCATACGTCGCCGGCCCACGACCGCTCATCGGCGTTGTACCCGCGCCGACGGCCTTCGACGACGTCGTCAACGCTCTTGTTTGGATAAAGGGCCGCATAGGCTTCAAGAGCAGTCGTGAACGCGGTCTCTTCAGAGATGCGATAGAGCACCTGCTTTGCGTTCGGTTCGTCCCATAAGAGCGTTGTACTGTGCGCACTGCAACCGATGATCGAGAGGGCTACGACGAGCAGAGCCGGGAAGAGGAGGACCCCGCGCTTCGAGATCATGTCGCTCCTTTCTTCTTGGCTGTCTTCGCCTTTCACGCCTCGACGGCTTTCTCCGCGTTCGGGGACCGCTCCTCGGGCGAGGCGCCAGCCCAACGGAGCTTGCCGCCCTCACGGCCCTTGGCCCGGAAGTACTCCTCGATCTGCTTGGTCATCTTGAGCAGCGGCTTCTTCTGCTGGGCCGTGCAATCGACGGTAGCACGCCCCCTGGCGCAGGCCGAGCTTACGGGCTGTCCGAGATAGTCGCGCGCCTGGCCCGCCGCGCCGGCATCACGCGGCTTCGATGGCCGCGCACTCCGTCGGCGGTCATTGTCTAAGCGGGGCGCTGCGTCTTGCTTCCGAACGGCCGCCGGCCATCCAGCACAATCCAGCTAGTCGTAACGGCCCGGAAGAGAAGGACTGTCTCGTGTCACCGAATAGATTCTCAATTTTGCTAGAATCCGAGGCCGTGGTCGACCGGCCGAACGCGCGAATTCCCTGGTTCCTCGTGCTCGCGAGCGTCGGGCTCGTGCTGTTGGTCCTCTACGTGCTGTTCGTCGGCTACCTTCCGTCGAAGCAGCGCGTCGCCGGGCTCGAGGCCGAGCTCAAAGAGCTCTACAAGCGGGAAACCGAGCTCCAGAACCGGATCGCCCAGCAGGACCAACGGTATGCGCGTAACGAGCGCCAGCTCTCGGCGATCACCACCGAGCGCGACACCTTGCTTCGGCGCCTCGAAGAGGTCGAAAAGCAGCTCGCCGCCCTGCGCCGCCAGCAGCGCTGAGCACGCCGCGGCGCGCCTGGGCTGTTTCGAAACCCCAGTATTCATGCTATGGTTCGGCGCGCGAACGGTGTAGTTTGACCGACCACAGCCCACGGAGGGGGAACGATGACGGATCAGAACGAGAAGTCCCCGGAGCAGGCCGGCGTCAGCCGGCGTGACACCCTCAAGCTCGCCGCGGCCATCGCGGCGTTCGGAGTCGCCATGGGCGTCCGCCCTGCCGACTCGATCGCCCAGGGCAAGACGGAAGGCAAGACCGAGGGGAAGTCTGAAGGCAAGATGGACGGCAAGGGCAGTGGCAAGGGCGACGGCAAGATGAGCGGCAAGGGCGAGGGCAAGGGCGGTGGCAAGGGCGAGGGCAAGATGGGCGGCAAGAGCGACGGCAAGATGGGCGGCAAGGGCGACGGCAAGATGGGCGGCAAGGGCGAAGGCAAGGCCGAGGGCAAGTAGTTATGGTGATCCTTCGCCGGGAGCGCGGCAGTTCCGTATCGTGATCTCCTGGCGAAGGTCGACTTCAGCCTCGAGCGAGGCAGCCGCTTCTCGTACGTCTGCAACGCGTGCAAGCGCTGCTGCTACGGCAAGGCGATCCGCGTCGGGCCGTACGAGGCGCTGCGCCTCGCTCGCAGGCTGGGTCTGACGACGACCGAGTTCTTCGCTCGCCATACCGAGGCGGGCGGCACCGTGCTCCAGACGCGCGAGGATCGCTCGTGCGTGTTCCTCGACGAGCGCGGCTGTAGCGTGCATCCCGATCGACCGCTCGCGTGCCGAATCTATCCGCTTGCACGGTGGACGGATCCCGACGGCAACGAGAGCTTTGGCCACCTCGAGCCGCATCCCCAGACCGCCGGTGTCTATGGCGACAAGGGCACCGTCGCCGACTATCTCGCGGCGCAGGGGCTCGCGCCGTATTTCGCGATGGGCGACCGGTACGGCGTGCTCTACGAGCGCATGGTGGCGCTGCTCGAGCGGCTCGAGCCCGACGAGAGCGAGCGGCGCGCGGAGCGGCGGGCCGAGATCAACGAGATGGAAGCGGGCACCGTCGCGACCTCGTTCTTCGACGTGGACGCGACCGTGGGCGAGTACTGTCGCGCCCGTAACCTCGCGGTGCCGACCGAGATCGACGAGCTGATCGATTTCCACATCCGCGCGGTCAACGCCTGGCTCGACGAGTTCGAGAGCCGGCTCGGCCGCTAGAGCAGCGACAGCAGCTTCTCGTTCGTCTCGCGCAGCCCGACCGAAAACCGCAGGTGGCCGGGGAAGCCGATGCCGGCGCCGTCGCGGACCAGGATCCCCTCGCGCATGAGCCGCCGGCGCAGGCCCGGCGCGTCCGGGACCGCGACCAGCAGGAAGTTCGCGTGCGAGGTCGGGAACGTGTAGCCGCGCTTGGCGATCTCGGCGCTGAGATAGGCGCGCTCTTCGAGCACCAGCCGCCGTGTCTTCTCGGTGTGCGCGTGGTCCTCGAGCGCGGCCAGCGCGGCCACCTGGCCCAGGCGGTTGACGTTGTAGGGGGCGCGGACTCGATTGAACCGGTCGATCGTGTCGGCGCTGGCCACCGCGTAACCGACGCGAAGTCCCGCGAGCCCCGCGATCTTCGAGAACGTCCTGAGCACGATCAGACGCGGATAGCGCTCGAGCAGCCGCACGCCGTCCATGTGGTCGGCGTCATCACAGAAGTCGATGTAAGCCTGGTCGAGGACCACCAGCGGCGAATCGGCGCCGAGCGCGTCGAGGAAGGCCAGCAGCGCGTCGCGGCGGATGATGGTCGTGGCCGGGTTGTGCGGCGAGCAGAGCATGACCGCCTTGGTGCGCTCGGTGACCCGGCGCCGCACGTCGTCGAGGTCGGTCTCGTACCCGGCCAGCGGGCTCTCGACGACGCGCGCCCCGGCGAGCTTCGCCGAGATCTCGTACGGCTCGAAGGAGGGCGTCGGCACGAGCACCTCGTCGCCCGGCTCGAAGGCCGCCGCCGCGATCAGCGCGATCAGCTCGTCGGCGCCGTTGCCGACCACGATCTGGTTGGCGCCGACCCCGAGGCTCCGCCCGAGGGCCTCGCGGAGGGCGTTCGAGCCCCCGTCGGGATAGAGATGGATCCTGGCAGCCTCGCGCTCGACGGCCGCTACCGCGCGCGGCGAGGGGCCGAGCGGGTTTTCATTGGCCGAGAGCCGGACGAGGTCGGACCGACCCAGCTCTCGGGCGAGCGCCTCGAGGGACAGGCCGGCGTCGTAGGGGATCAGGCCGTCGAGGACGGGGCGCCAGAGTCTCCGCACCCGGCCATTCTAGTAAGTCTGCGTCGCATTTGACAGTCTTCCCACCGCATTGCTACGCTCGTCTGTCATGTCCGTCGAGCTGTTCCGCCGGGCCAGGCGTGCCGAAGCGAGGGCCGAGCGCGCCGACGACCGGCGTCGCCTTCGGCTCGAATTCTTCCGCCAGGAGCTCGCTCAGGGATTCGACTCCCTGAAGGTGAGACACGCCGAGGGCGCGTCGGGGCAGGAATCCGTCCGCACGCACGCGCGCTTGATGGACGCCGTCATCGTCTCGCTGACCCGGCTCATCGCGGAAGACGCCGACCGGGCGCACCTGCCGCCCACGCCGCTCGTCATCACGGCGCTCGGCGGCTACGGCCGCGGCGAGCTCCACCCGCTGTCCGACATCGACCTGATGGTGGTCTACGACGGTGAGCTCTCGCCGTACGCGCAGCGGATGATGCAGGAGCTCCTGTACTCGCTGTGGGACCTGGGGCTTCAGATCGGGCACAGCCTGCGCTCGCTCGACGACTGCGTGGCGATGGCGCGCACCGACTTTCCCAGCCGCACCTCGATGCAGGAGGCGCGGTTCCTGGCGGGCGACCGGCGGCTGTTCGGCCGGTTCCGCAAGATCCTGCGCGAGAACGTCTACCGGCGCGACTTCGCGCAGTTCCTCGAGACCACCCTGACCGAGCGGGATCAGCGCTACCGGCGCTACGGCGCCTCGCCGTACATCGGCGAGCCCAACGTGAAAGAGTCGGCGGGCGGCCTGCGTGACGTGCACACCGCGATGTGGCTGGGTTCCGCCAAGTTCGGCGCGCGTACCCTGCGCGAGCTCAGCGACAAGGGGCTCATCACGCCGCGCGAGCAGGCGGCCACCGACGCGGCGCTGACGTTCCTGTGGCGCGTGCGCAACGAGCTTCACTTCTTCTCCGGCCACAAGAACGACGTGCTCTCGCGCGATCTGCAGCCGCGGATCGCCAAGAACCTCGGCTACGAGAACGACGAGACTTCGCTCGGCGTCGAGCGCTTCATGCGCGACTACTACCTGCACGCGCGCGCGATCCACCGGGTGTCGCGCCGGCTCATCGCGCGCTGCCAGGAGACCCTGTCGCGGCGCGGCTCGGCCGGCGGCCGGCAGCGTCAGCAGGCGCTGGCCGACGGGCTCGTGTTCTTCGACGGCCAGCTGCACCTGGCCGATCGGGACTCGAGCCCCCTCCGCGCCGAGCCGGCGCGGCTCATGAAGGTCTTCTGGCACCTCCACCGCCTGGGCTGCGAGCTGTCGCTCGATCTCGAGCGGGCGCTCGAGGACACGCTCTACCTGGCCGACGGTGGCTTCCAGCGCTCCGCGGCCGTGCGCGATCTGTTCCTCGACGTCTGCCGCAACTGGGGCCGGGTCGCGCAGACGTTCCGCGAGATGCACGAGCTCGGACTGCTGGGACGGTTCCTGCCGGAGTTCGGCGCGCTGACGTGCCTGGTGCAGTACGACGTCTACCACAAGTTCTCGGTCGACCAGCACTCGCTGCTGGCCGTCGAGCATCTGGAGGCCCTGGCGCCCGGCCAGTCCGCCGAGTCCGAGGGCGCCGCGCAGGTGCTGAGCGAGGTCGAGAAGCCCGAGCTGCTGATGCTCGGCATGCTCCTCCACGACGTCGGCAAGGCCCGCGGGCACGGCCACGTCGCGAAGGGCATCCCGCTGATCCAGGAGCTGGTCGCGCGCATCGGGCTTCCATCCGAAGAGGGCGCGCTGGTCGAATTCCTGGTCGCGCACCACCTGACGATGTCGCACATCGCGCAGCGGCGCGACATCGACGACCCGAAGACGATGAGCGATCTCGCGGAGGTGTGCGGCGATCCCCAGCGCCTGCGCATGCTCTACCTGCTCACGTATGCCGACATGCGCGCGGTCGGTCCCGGCGTGCTCACGGGCTGGCAGGCGCAGGTCCTCCACGACCTCTACGCGCGCACGCTGAAGCAGCTCACGGCGCCCGGCACGACCCCGGCCGCGTCGCGAGCGAACCGCACGACGCTCGCGGGCCGGCTGCGCGCGGCCCTGAACGACGAGATCGACGCCCAGCAGGTGAAGGCGCACGTGGCGATGGTGTCGGATCGGTACCTGACCAGCACGAGCGTGCAGCGAATGGCCGAGCACCTCCGGCTGCTCCGCCGCCTGGAGGCCGCGCCACTCGCCACCGAGGTCTTCCACCATCCGGATCTGGGATCGTCCGATCTCGTGGTGGTCACGCGCGACGTCCCGGGGCTGTTCGCGCTGATCGCGGGCACGATGGCCGCGCACGGCGTGAACATCATGTCGGCGCAGATCCACACGCGGGAAGACGGCATCGCCATCGACACCTTGCAGGTGAACGATCCGACCGGGGAGGCGGTGACCTCCGCCGCGCACTGGCGGCGAACGCTGGAGGCGCTCGGCGCGGTGATCGCGGGCACGACCTCCGTGGACGATCTGCTCGAGCGGCGCCGCCGCGGCCGCCCGCCCACGGGCGTGCAAGGGCCGCCGAAGATCACCATCGACAACCATCTCTCCGACGCCAACACGGTCATCGAGGTGAAGTGCCCCGACCGCGTCGGTCTGCTCTACCTGATCACGAAGACGCTCTCGAGCCTCGGGCTCGACATCGCGA
>DATEMW010000335.1:0-7535 GCA_035275385.1 Candidatus Methylomirabilota bacterium
ATCAGCGGACGATCTCCGAGATGATCGGCGACGTGGCGCAGGAGATCCACCGACGCGCTGTCCGCCCAGTGAAGATCCTCGACGACGATCATGAGCGGAGCGTGCTGCACGCGCCGCTCGATCAGCATGCGCGCCGCCAGCGCAATCTGGCGCTGCAGCTGCTCGGGCTCGACGTCGCGAGGCTTCGCGTCTTCCACACCGAGTACATAGCTCAGCACGGGCGCAATGGCGTCGGCATCCTCGGCGCGGGCGCCGAGCGCCATGAGGCCGCTCGAGAGTTTCTGGCGAGCGTCTTCGAGCGAATCGGTCGGCTCGACCTTGTACGCTTCGCGGAAGAGCGCCCCGAAAACTCCGTAGGTCGGCTCGCCCAGGGACGAGCACGCCGCGCGGCGGATGACCGTGCCGGCCAGCCGGCCCTCGGCTTCGAGCCGCGAGAAGAATTCGGCGAGAAGCCGCGACTTGCCGGCGCCGGCCTCGCCAACGAGGCTCACCATCTGGGCGCGGCCGCGCTGCATGCGCTCGAACGCCGCCATCAGCTGGTCGAGCTCGTCGGCGCGACCGATCAGCGGCGCCGCGAGGCCCAGGGCGGCGAGCCCTCGGCTCGATCGTGGCTCGGCGAGCGCGCCGAGGAGGTGGTGCACGACGACCGGCTCCGACTTACCTCGCAGGGTGAGCTCGCCGGCGGGGGCGAACGAGAAGCGGTGCCGCGTCAGCGCGTGAGTGGCCTCGGAAACGAGGATGGTGCCGGGGGCAGCGGCAGCCAGCAAGCGCGCGGTCGTGTTCACCGTGTCGCCGGTCACGGCGTACGCGGCACCCGCGGCGGTGCCGAGGCTTCCGGCGACCACGGGACCACTGTGGATGCCGATGTGGAGCAGCACGCGCTGGCCGAGCCGCGTCGCCCAGCGTTCGGCGAGCGCGGCGCCTCGCTCGAGCATCTGCAGCGCCGCGTCGAGCGCTCGCTGCGGGTCGTCCTCGTGAGCGACGGGCGCGCCGAAAACGGCCATGACCGCGTCGCCGACGAACTTCTCGACGAAGCCGTCGTAGCGCTCGATCGCCTGCGCCAAGGTCTCGAACAGCGCGTTCTGAAACGCGCGGACGTCTTCGGGGTCGAGCCGCTCAGACAGGGACGTGAATCCGGAGAGGTCGGCGAAGAGAACGGTCACCTGACGGCGATCGGCGTCGCGGCCGTCCGCCAACTGGGCCGGCGGCGCGCTTGCGACGACGGGTCGCGTCGGAGGCTTTGGCAGGTCGCCGCCGGCTGGCGCCGGGCTACGGACCGCGCCGCAGCGGGGACAAAAGGCGAAATCGGGCTCGCACGAAGCGCCACACGCGGCGCACGGTGCCGGAAGCCGTCGGCCGCAGCGAGGGCAGAACGCGAAGTCCGCGGACGTCTCGAAGCCGCAACCGGCGCAGCGCATCATATTGAATAGTCTAAACCGGAATGGCCCAGAGGTCGGCTAGGCCCTGCCGCAGGCTCGAGGCGGTTCGCGCCAAGGGGGCGGCTGGATCACCGGCTAGGACGCGAGACGGCGCGACCGCGCGATCTCTCTCGCCACCCGGACGAACGCCTGGACCAGAGGCATCTCGCTGTCTTGACGCCAGGCGATGACGGTCTCCAGGGCGGGACCCGCAGGCGACAGGTGCCGATAGGCAACTCCCGGCCGTTTGACCATCTGTAGCGAAGCCGGCACCAGAGAAATGCCAAGGCCAGCCTCGACGATCGCCAGGATCGTCTGCGGGTGTTCAACTTCGTACTTGACCCTCAAGGTCACGCCTGCCTCGTGGCACGCGCGGGCCACGAGGGCCTCGAAGGCAGGTGCTCTCCGAGGGGAGAACAGCACGTACGGTTCTTCGCCGAGCAAGCGCCAGGCGACGCGGCCATAGCTCTTGAAGCGATGCCCTTGCGGAAACGCCACGACCAGGCTCTCCGAAAGCAAGCGCTCGCTCGACAGGGTCTTTCCGTGGACCGGAGGCCGAAGAATGCCCACGTGCAGGCGTCGGCCTTCCAGCGCCGACATTTGCTCGGCGGCGGTGAGGTCCCGTAGCTCGACCTCGACGTGCGGATGCCGCCGTGAGAACAATCGGATGATTCGTGCCCCGTTGAGGAAGTCGACCCACAGGTCACAGCCCACGAGCAGGTGACCGATCTCGCCCCGGCTCGCCCGCTGGGCGTTGCCCGCGGCTTGTTCCGCCTGGGCAACCAGGGCTCGGGCGTCTCCGAGGAACACCCGGCCCGCATTGGTCAGCTCCACATGGCGCTTGGTGCGATCGAAGAGGCGCGCCTGCAGCTCCCTCTCGAGCCGCCGGATCTGCTGGCTCAGGGGTGGCTGGGAGATATGGAGTTTCGCGGCCGCACGCCCGAAATGCAGCTCCTCGGCCACCGCGAGAAAGTAACGCAGGTGCCGCAGCTCCATGCGCGGACTCATACCACTGACGTCTCAACATTGCTGAAAAAATGTATTGGACGCGAAACCCCTTCGCGCGGATTGTGACCCGAGGTAGCACGTCGCCGGCTCCAGCAATCCGTGATGTCGAAGGAGGACTTTATGCGGATCGCTTCCGGGCTTGTCACGGCAGTCACCCTCCTGATCGGTTCGACGGTCCATAGCTGGGCTCAGGGCTCAACCGTATCGAGCGCGCCGTCGCCGACGTCGGGCGGCGGCACCGCCGGCACGGTGCTCACCCTGGTGGTTCTCGCCGTGATCGTGATCGGTATCGTCGTCGTCGCCAGGCGCGTGTCCGCGAGGCGGCGCCGGATCGAGGAGGCGGTAATCCTCCAATCGCAGCTTTCGGACTTCGTGCTTCGCGAGACTCAGCTGCGCGGGCTGTCGATCACCCCGCGGGCTCGCGTACTCGGCTGGCGCAAACCGGAGGTGACGGTCGAGGTGGCCGGAGAAGTCCCCACGCCGGACCTTCGCGACACGGCGATGCGAGTCGTGGCCTCCGAAGCGAAGCGGCTCCGGCCTGACGTCACCGCCGAGGACCATCTCTTCATCGTGCCGCCGACGCGCGCAGCGTCGGGCAGAAGCACTGAGGAAGCGTCTGTGCCACGCTGAGGCTGGCTGCCGTCGGTTGCGCCTCCAGGCCGGGGTGGGCTACCCTCGCGAAGCCGCGCCCCTGCGGTCGATCAAATTGCCCCTGGCCAGGAGGCGATCCGATGAACAGACGCACCCGACAGATCGTAGCCGGCGTGCTTGTCCTGACGGCGGCCGCGCTGACGCTCGCGATCGTAGCCCCTGAAGCTCGCGCCGACGCGCCGGCCGGTCAGCTGACGTGGGCGATCCACTTCACCCTGGCACCGACGCTCTTCGAGCCGGCCGAGACGCCCGGGCTGATCACGCCGTTCATGTTCCTGTACGCGCTCCACGACGCGATGGTGAAGCCGATGCCGGGCAAGAGCATGGCGCCGAGCCTGGCCGAATCGTGGAGCATGTCGTCTGACGGGCTCGTGTACGAGCTCGTCCTCAGAAAGGGCGTGAAATTCCACAACGGCGAGCCGGTGACCGCCGAGGACGTCAAGTTCTCGTTCGAGCGCTACCGGGGCATCTCGGCCAAGCTGCTGAAGGACCGGGTGGCGGCCGTCGAGACACCGGACGCCGGCCGCGTCAGGTTCCGGCTCAAGCAGGCGTGGCCGGACTTCATGACGTTCTACGCCACGCCGGCCACCGGTGCGGCGTGGATCGTTCCGAAGAAGTACGTCGAGAAAGTCGGCGAGGAGGGCTTCAAGAAGCATCCGATCGGCGCCGGCCCGTATCGCTTCGTCTCGTCCAACCCGGGCGTCGAGCTCGTGCTCGAGGCCTTCGACGGCTACTGGCGCAAGACGCCGAACGTCAAGCAGCTCACGTTCAAGGCGGTCCCGGACAGCGCCACGCGGCTCGCCATGCTCAAGCGCGGCGAGGCCGACATCGCGTATTCGACGACCGGGCCGCTCGCCGAAGAGGTGCGTCGCACGGCGGGGCTGACGTTGCACCCGACGCCGTTTTCGAGCACGCACTGGCTCGTCTTTGCGGATCAGTGGGACGCGAGCTCGCCCTGGCACGACCGCCGCGTGCGTCTGGCCGCCACCTACGCCGTCGACCGGCAGGCGATAAACCAGGCGGAGACCCTCGGGTTCTCGAAGATCACCGGCAGCATCATCCCCAGCAGCTTCGACTTTTTCTGGCAGCCGCCGGTCTATCCCTACGATCCAGCCAAGGCAAAACAGCTGCTCGCCGAAGCCGGCTACCCGAAGGGCTTCGACTCCGGGGACTTCAACTGCGACGCCGGCGCGACGAACTACGCCGAGCCCCTGCTCAACTACTTTCAGGCCGTGGGCATTCGCACGCGGCTTCGGCCCCTCGAACGGGCGGGATTTCTCAAGGCGTACCAGGAAAAGAAGCTGAAGAACGTGATCTACGGCTTGAGCGGCGTCGCCGGCAACGCTGCGACGCGGATCGAGTCGTTCACTGCATCGACGGGCGCTTACGCGTACGGCGGCTATCCCGACATCGATGGGCTCGTGCGCGAGCAGGCCGGCGAGCTCGATCCGAAGAAGCGTGAAGCGACCCTGCACCGGATCCAGCAGCTGATCCACGAGAAGGTCATGTACCTGCCGATCTGGCAGCTGGCGCTGCTGCAGGCCTCAGGCCCGCGCGTCGCCGACGCGGGGTTCGGTCACATCACCGAGTATCCGTGGTCGGCGCCCTACGAGGATCTGAAGCTCAAGGGGAAGTGACGGCTCAGGAGCCGACGCGGCGCACGAGCTCGACGGGGCCGCTCGGCTCCCAGCTCGCGCGCGACGTTCCGACGCCGGAGAGGTAGTCGCGCTCGACGCGCGTCAGCACGATCTGCTGACCGTTCGTGGTGAGAGGCTCGAGCACGAGCGCGCGCCCGCCATTCGCGCCGGCGAACCGGCCCCTGACGTTCACCGAGATCGCCTCGTCGTGCACGGTGAAGGTGAGGATGCCCGACAAGCCGAGCTCGCGCGTCGCGAACGGCGCCCAGGGGCCGATGTAGACGCTCCCGACCGGGAACTCCTCCTGCCTGAGAAGCAGAAGCGTCATCGGCCGCTGCGCCCAGGTGCCGGTCCAGGTGCCTCGAAGATCCAGCACGGCCTGCGCCGCCGGCGGCGGGATCGCCGGCATGGGACGCGGCTCGGGGCTCGCCAGCGCCGGGATCTGATGACCCTTGCCGTACATGCACTGCGTGTAGGCGATGTCGTAGCGATGCTGCGCCGGCGTGTCGGTGCTCGTCGTGCCCGCCTGCTGTGACGCCCACGAACGGCACGCCGCATCATCGGCTTGGAACTGCTCGAACGATTTGCCGGCGCCCGGCAGCACCATCACGGCGGGGCCGGCCGGCGTGCTCGCGCACGCGCCCAGGAACAGCGCGATCACCGGAGTGAGCTTCCTCACGGTCAAATTATCCCTCCGGGCGCCAGTCGGTAGAGGCCGCAGTGACGCGCCGTGCCTCGCCCGACGTTTGCACTTGGAAAGCGCGCTGGCTTACACTCGGCGCGATCTTTCGCGAAAACCCGTGCGTCGCGTCGCCGAGGAGCAGGAGACCCCGTCCCGATGCCTGAGATGATCGGCAAGTACGAAGTCGTCAAGCTGATCGGCCGGGGCGGCATGGGCACCATCTACCAAGCCCGCGATTCGGTTCTGGAGCGCTCGGTCGCGCTGAAAGTGGTCTCGAGCCTCGAAGTCACACCCGAGCTTCGCACCCGATTCTTCCGCGAAGCCCAGGCCTGCGCTCGTCTGAGCCATCCGAACATCGTGACGATCCACGACATGGGCGAGGACGGCGGGCGGCTGTTCATCGTGATGGAGCTGCTCGAGGGTGAAGAGCTGCGCCAGCTCATCGCCCGCCGGGCTCCGCTCGAGCTCGAGGAGAAGCTGACCGTGCTGCGGCAGCTCTGCGACGGGCTCTCGTTTGCCCACCAGAAGGGCATCGTGCACCGCGACATCAAGCCGGCCAACATCTTCCTCGTGAGGAACGGCCGCGTGAAGATCCTCGACTTCGGCATCGCGCAGATCGCCGCCGTCGCGACCCAGGGAGATCTCACGCGCACCGGGATGATCATGGGGACGCTCCGCTACATGGCGCCGGAGCAGGTGCGCGGGCGCGCCGATCACCGCTCGGATATCTTCTCGGTCGCGGCGGTCGCCTACGAGCTTCTGGGCGGGCGCCCGCCGTTCACCGGGCAGGATCCGCTGCAGATCCTCGAGCAGCTGCGGACCGAGGTCCCGCCACCGCTCGCCGAGCTCGAACCGAGCCTGCCGCCCGAGCTCTCGACGATCGTGGAGCGCGGGATGCAGAAGGACCCCGAGAATCGCTTCGCCGAGCTGGGGCAGATGGCCCAGCAGCTCGAGCTCGTCCGGCGCAAGCTGGCCGATGGGGCCAAGCGACCTCCCGTTCACCGCCAGCTCCTGGATCCGCCGGCCCCCTACAAGGCCGAGCCGCGTGACCCACCGGCGCCCGAAGCTCCGGCACGCGAAGCTCCGGCACTCGTCTCGCCGGCCGTGAAGATCGACGAGCCGGTCGCGGCCGCCCCGCCGGCGGTCGAGCCGGTCTCGGTAGCGCAATCGACGAGTCGCGGCATCCCGGCCACGCCCGCTGTCTCGACTCCTCCAACGGGCGGCGATCGCGTTGTCGCCACGGGCTTCTGGCCTCGGGAGGATGTCGAGAGCGCGCCGGAGACCGATGTGCCGTGGTTCCGCCGTGTGCCGCTCGTCGCGATCGGGACGGGCGTGGCCGTCGTGGTGATCGCCGTCATCGCCATGTTCGCGTTCCGGCCGCCGACATCACCGCCGGAGAGAACCGCGGCTACCGTGGCGAGTGGCCAGGCAGAGAAGAAACAGACTGCCGACGCGCGCGACGCGCCGACCGAAGCGACTCGCGCCGCGGACGACAAGCAGGCCGAGGCCAATCGCTCGCTCCCTGCGCGTCCGGAGAGTGAATCGCGCGCGGTGGACAACCGCGCGACCAATGCGCCTGCGTCTCAACCGATGCTGCCGCCAGCGACGCCTCCCGCGAAGACGCTTCCCGGAACCGCCGCCATGCCAAAGCCGTCCCCAACGACGCCGGCACCAACAGCGCCGGCGCCAACGCCAGCGGGGGCAAAGACGCCTACTGCACCGGCCGCCACGTCTCCAGCAACAGTGTCTCCCGCAAAACCGCGGACCGACTCAGCTCCACCGAGCGCCGCTCCTCGCGAGCAAAACCGGACGGCGGCGATCGACCCCGCCGTCGCCGGCGCGCGCGCCGAGGCCGAGCAAGCCCGAGCGCGGATGAGCGCGGCCCGGCGCACGGCGGAGCAAGCGGCCGCCGGGTTCTATGCGCGTAAGCGCTTCACGTCGGCTCAGGACAAGGAGCGCGACGCGATGACCGCGCTCGGAAAATCCGAGTACGCGGGAGCCGCCCGCTTGTTCGGCGAGGCGCAGTCCGAATACCAGGCGGCCGTGAAGGAATCCGCGCTCGAGGCGGATCTGACCGCGCAGGCGGCCAAGCTCAGAACAAATCTCGACGAAGCTCACGCGGCGGTCGCCGCGCGTCGC
>DATEMW010000336.1:0-17942 GCA_035275385.1 Candidatus Methylomirabilota bacterium
TTGACGCTGACGTGGTTCGCGCGCTTCCTCTGCTTGGCCTCGATCTTGAGAATCACGAACTCGGACGTCGCGAGCTGGATCTGTTGATCTCCGACCGCGATCGCGAGCTCACCCGCCAGAACGCCCTTGGCGAGCTGCGTCAGGTAGAACGCTGCCGCGTCCCGGCGGGCGCGACCGTGGAACTTCGCCGGAATCGCGGCACTCACCTGCTGTTCCCTCTGAGCCGGCCGAGCGGGCGGCGTGTCCGGCACGACCGCGACGGCTTTGGCGCTGGCGGTCCGCGACGGCCGCACTACGAGCGGCTTCGCTACGATGTCGCCCCGGCCCACTGCCTCCCGGGGCATGTGTTACGGGCAGATCAGCTGCTGGCGGTCGACACTGCAGGCCGCGGGGTACCGCCGTCGAAGACTCTGCCGTAACATTTTTGTAACAGTTTCGTAATATTTTTCAGGGACTTAGCGCCCCTGACGCGGAGCGGAGTATAGGGGGATGTTGCAAAGCCCGTCAAGCCCTCTCTGATCGTCTTGATCACGCTCGCGATGCGGATCTCGTCCAGGTGCATGAGCGTGTGGCGAACGCCGAGCTGCAGCCAGTGGTGCGCATCGCTGCCGGCAACGATCGGCAAGCCGAGCGCGCGCGCTTGCGCGAGCAGCATCACTTCGGTCCCGAAATCTTTGCCGTTGACCTCGAGCGCGTGCAATCGGCGCAGATCGTCGATGCGGAATTTCCCAAGCTCTTTCTTGGGACGGAACATGTGCGCGCCGATCCGCGCGATGTCGAAATATTCGCTGACGTCGAGGAACTCGCGAAGCGTCGGCTCGTAGCGGTTGGAGAGCCACTCGGGAAACGCACGGTCGAGGCGCCGCAGCTCGGCGACTTCACCCAGGACGATGACGTGCGCGCCTTCGCGGATGTTGATCTCGGCGCCCGGGATCAGCGCGAGCCCGTCGGTCCAGAAGACTCCGCCTTCGACCGGATACGTCCGCTCGAGGTGCTCGTGCACCGCCCAGAAGTCCGTCGCGTGAAAGTGCTCGGTGAGGGAGAGGCCGTCGAGCCCGACCCGCCGCGCCATCCGGATCATGCGTTCGACATTCGTCGGGTCGAACTTGAAATGCTTGGACATCTTCGGGTGCGAGTGGGTATCGATCCGCTTCAAACCGTTCGCCTCCTCTCGGAGCTCATCCACAGTCATCCACACCGATCCACAGTGCAAAACGACCACCAACTCGAAGCGAAGCGGCCGTGCTCACGAGCACGGGCTCAGCGTACACAATATATTGTTGCCCGGGTATTACAGGACCGCAAATAGTGTGTTGCTGGGGATAGACGGGGACTTCTCTTGTGGACAGTGTGGATAAGTAAAAACTGCTCGGTGGGTGCCGCGGGAAGCTAGGCGGTGCCGAAGCGCCACGCGACCCGCTGACCGCTGAAGTCAGTCGGCGAGCCATCGAAGACCAGCAGGCCGTCGGCGATCGCGACGAGCCGGTCGGCGAAGCCGACCGCGGCGCCCGGCGCCGTGGCGCTGACGAGCACCGAAAGCCGCTCGTGACGCGCCAGGGACTTGAGCAGGCCCTGCAAGATCGTCAGGTCGGCGGCGGCGAAGCCCCGGTCGATGTCGCGAACGAGGAGTACTTCAGGGCTCAGCACGAGGGCACTCGCCAGCGCGAGCCGCGCGCGATCGAGTGGCGCCAGAGCGAATGCAGTCGCCGCTTCGCGGCCGCCAAGGCCGACGCGCTGGAGCGCGCGACCCGCGACGAGTCGCTCCGACTTTCGCGGCAACCGCAGCAGACCGTGAAGGGCTCGCTGTCCCGACTTACCCGCTACGAGGACATTCCACAGCAGCGAGCGGCGCTCGCTTGGATGCGAGTAGATATCGGCTTCCGCCACCGTCGCGCGGATCCGACGAACCGTGTCGCGCGATACCGGCACGCGCGAGATCCACACACGACCCTCTTCGGGCATGATGCGCGCGGCTATGACGTCGAGCAACGCGCCTCGCTCTTCCGCAAGATGCGAGACGATCACGGTGGTCTCGCCCCGCCGGAAGCTGGCACAGACACGGTGGAGACTCCAACCGCCGGCGGCGCGCGGTACCCCCACGCCGAGTAGCTCGATCATGGCGGCATGGTCCATACGAAGCGTTACGAAATGATGACGAAGCCGTGAACTTCGTGGGCGGGGTGCGGCCCGACTCGTCAGCCGCGCAGCTTGTTCGAGGCGTCCAGGGCCGCGACCTTGTAGCACTCGGCCAGAGTCGGATAGTTGAAAACCGTCTCGAGGAAATAGTCGAGGCCGCCGCCCAGACCGAGTACAGCCTGACCAACATGGACGAGCTCGGTTGCGCCCGTGCCCAGACAATGCACCGCGAGGAGGCGACGGTCCTTCCGGTGGAACAGCATCTTGAAGAATCCGCTGCCGTCGCCGAGGATGTGGCCTCGCGCGATCTCGCGATAGCGCGCGACGCCAGTTTCGTATGGGACGCGGGCCGCGGTCAGCTCGTGCTCCGGCGGTCCGACCATCGAGATCTCTGGGATCGCATAGATGCCGATAGGGAAGTGACGCGTCATCGGTCGTGCCTCGATCCCAAACGCCTGGCAGGCAGCCAGACGACCTTGTTCCGAGGACGTCGCCGCGAGACTCGGATACCCGATGACGTCGCCCGCCGCGAAGATGTGTGGCACGGTCGTACGAAAAGTGTCGTCGACCGTGAGCCGGCCTCGGTCGCCCGCTGTCAGGCCCGCCGCCTCGAGGTTCAGGCTGTCCGTCGCCGCCAACCGCCCGGCTGAGAACAGCACGGCGTCTGCGACGAGCTGCTTGCCGGATTCGAGGTTGAGCACCGCGCGCAGCGGCGCACTTTCGGTAACGGCGAGCGACTCGACACTCTCGCCCAGTCGGAAGGTGACGTTGCGCTGGCGGAGCTGGTGCATGAGCTCGTCGACGATCTCGCGGTCGAGGAACTCGAGGGGCCGGTCGCGGCGCTCGACCAAAGTCACCTGCACCCCGATGGCCGCGAACATCGAGGCGTACTCGATGCCGATGACGCCGGCACCGACCACCGCGAGCGCCCGCGGCAGCTTCTTGAGATTGATGATCTGGTCCGAGTTCAGCACGACCTGGCCGTCCGGCTCGACGCCGGGTGTCGGCGCCGGGCGCGTACCAACCGCGATGACCACGTGCCGCGCGGTGATCCGGCTGACACCGGCGTCGGTACGAATCGCGAACGTGTGCGAATCGACGAACGACGCTTCGCCCTGGATCAACGCGACGTCGTTGCGGCTGAGCTGCTGCTCGATCACCTCGATCTCGCGGCCGATAATGGCGTCGACGCCCGCGAGGAGCTGATCAGCGGTGGGACGACTGGCCGGTCGAGCCCACGGCAGCCGCTCGCCGCGCGCGCCGACGCCGGCATACGCGAGCACCGCCTCACGGATGGTCTTGCTCGGGATGGTGCCGGTGTCGATGCAAACGCCGCCCACGCACCGCCGCTTCTCGATCACAGCCGCGCGCCGACCGAGCTTGGCCGCCTGGACCGCGGCGCGCTGACCGGCGGGTCCGCTGCCGATCGAGACCAGATCGTAGTCGTAGTCGGGCGCCAAGGCGAGCACCTCCCGTAGCCGTTGATTCTGACACAAGAGGTGCGGCGAGTAACCCAGAGCTCATGCGACGCGCTAGCCGCGTGCGGCGCGAAGGTGGCGGAGATCGTCCTCGAGCGCCTCGACTCTTCGTCTCAGATCCTCAACTACCCGGTGAAGTGGGTCGAGTCTCAGATGCCCGTTATCGAGGAGCGCGCGCAGCCGCGGCAGCACCGCGCGCGACTCGTGGATCCACTCGCGCAGGCGCGTGTCGTCGCTCGAGCGCGGGGCAATCTCGAGGGCGCCCTCGATGGTCCGCCGCTTCTGGAACTTCGCTCGGCCTTTCAGCACGTGGCGGTCGGAGCGGCCACTACGCCGGCTTGACGTCGACGTTGTAGAGCGTCTTGCCCGTCAAGTCGTTCAGCGAAACGGTCAAGACCTGTGTGGCGCCGTCGATCTTCGCCAGCCCGAAATACTGCATGCCATCCGTCGGCGGCCGGTTCTGTTTCATGCCGGCCGGCGCGGAGGAGTACTTCACGTCGGGCCCGAACGTGCGGTCGATCTCGCCCGGACCGAATGTGCCCGCGTTGATCGGCCCGGCCACGAACTCCCAGAACGGCGTGAACTCGGTGAACTGCGCGCGTCCCGGATCGTAGAAGCTCGCCGACGCGTAGTGGACGTCGGCGGTGACCCACACCACGTTCTTGATCCGATTCTGCTTGATGAAGCCCAGCAGGCTGGCGATCTCGAGCTCGCGCCCGAGCGGCGCGCCGTGGTCGTCGTTGGCCCACGCCTCATAGGTGCCCTTGGGCACGTCGGTGTTGAGGTCGGGGACGACGATGCTGATCGGCATGTCGCTGGCGATCACCTTCCAGGTCGCCCGCGAGGCGAGGAGCGAGGCCTTGAGCCAGCGCAGCTGCGCCGGTCCGAGGAACGCGGATTCCTCGTCGAGGACCGATTGTCGATTGGGCGTGTTCGGTCCGCGATAGCTCCGCTCGTCGAGCATGAAGACCTCGAGCGAGGGGCCGTACGCGAACGACCGATAGATGCGCTCGGGATCGACCGGGTCGAACCGAAACGGGTTGTACTCGAGCATCGCGCGCTTGGCGAAGGCCGCCAGCAGGGACGCGCTGCGCACGCGGTACCGCTCGTCCCCGAGGATCTGCCCGGGATACCAGTTGTTACGCGCTTCGTGATCGTCCCACTGCACGAGCATCGGGACCTCGGCGCAGAAGCGGCGCTTGTTGTCGTCGAGCAAGTTGTACGCGAAGTTGCCGCGGAATTCCTCGAGCGATTCGGCGACCTTCGACTTGTGCGGGGTCGTCACGTTGCGCCAGATCGTGCCGTCCTCGAGCGTCACCTCGGCCTTGAGCGGCCCGTCGGCGTAGATCTGGTCCCCCGAGTGGATGAAGAAGTCCGGATTCGTGCGCCGCATGGTCTCGTACATCTTCATGCCGCCCCAGGCGGTGTTGATCCCCCACCCCTGCCCCGCTTCGTCGCCCGAGAAGGCGAAAGTGACGGTCCGACGACCCTGCGCGGGCGTCCGGAAGCGGCCCGTCACCGGCTCGCTCGAGACCTTCGGGCTCGCGAGATCCTCGAAGCGGACGCGATAGAAGATCTGCTGGCCCGCCGGCAGCGCGGTGAGGTCGACGCGCGCCGTAAAGTCGCTCTCGGCGAGGGCCGCGGGGCCGACCACCCGCGTGGCGTCACGGAACGAGTCGTTGGTCGCCCACTCGACGAACAGTCGGGCCGGCCGGTCGGTGCGACTCCAGATCATCGCCCGGTCGCCGCTGATGTCGCCGCTCTGGACGCCGTACGGAATGGTGGGACGCGCCGCGTCGGAGGTGATCACCGCCGGCGCCGTTGTCTGCGCCCACACCGGACGCCGCGCGAGCGAGGTGGACGCGAGACCTGCGAGCGTGAGCGCGGACTTGCCGAGGAAACGGCGGCGATTCATGGTGATCTCCTCGTCACCGAAAGACCTCGGTGACGCTAGTGGAGCATCGTTGCCGGTTGATTGCGCCACTGTGACGATTTCGTCTCGCTGCGTCAACGAGGAACGGGAGATCGAGAGCGGTCCGGAGGACGCGGCGGGAGTCCGCGTCCCCCGGAGCCGTCTCCTAGGAGCCCAAAGGCACCAGGGGCTCCCCGTCGCGGGCGGTCCGGACCTCGGCGAGCAGCGCCGCGGCGAGCGCGCGATCGTTCATGACGCGAGGGACCTTGTGCTGGTCGCCGAGCTTGCCGTTGTCGCGCATCCACTTGTGGAACGCCCCGAGCGGGAGCTCGAGCAGGCGGGGCGCCACCATGCCCACGTCGAGCGTGCGCTTCGTCCGGTAGTCGGTGTTGAGCGCCACGAGCGCGCCGTCGAGCTCGCGGACGAAGGCGTCACGGTCGCGCGGCGGGACCCGGAATTCGACCAGCCAGTCGTGACCGCCCCGCGCGTCGCCGGCGGACGGATACCGCGGCGCCACGGTGAATTCGCCGGGCTCGGCGCCGGTACGGCGGCACGCGACCACCAGCGCCTGCTCGATCTCCTCGACGATCACGTTCTCGCCGAACGCGTTGACGAAGTGCCGCGTGCGCCCGGAGATCACCAGCCGGAGCGGGTCGCGCGCCGTGAAGCGGACGGTATCGCCGAGTAGATATGACCAGAGGCCGCCGGGCGTCGTGAGCGCCACCGCGTAGGCTCGGTCGAGCTCGACGTCGGCGACGGTGTGTCGACGCGGCCGCGCGCGGCCGAGGTCCTCGACCGGAACGAACTCGTAGAAGATCCCGTAGTCGAGCATCAAGGTGAGCCCGCCGGTGCGCTCGGTCTGCACGCCGACGAATCCCTCCGAAGCGGGATAGACCTCGACGTACTCGATCGGTTTGCCCATCCATTCCTCGAAGGTGGCGCGATACGGCGCGAACGAGAGGCCGCCGTGGATGAGCGCGCCGAGATTCTCCCAGCACGCGCTGAAGTTCGCGACGGGCCGGCCCGCGGCCCGCCGGGCCCGCGCCACGCGCTCGAAGAGGATCAGCATCCACGACGGCATGCCCGAGATCAGCCGGAGATCCTGGTGCTCGATCAGCTCGGCGACCGCGTCGATCCGCTGGTCCCAGTCCGGGATCGAGGCGATCGCGCGGCCCGGCGAATAGCGCGAGCGAAAGCCGGGCGGCAGATCCTGGACCATGAGGCCCGACAGGTCGCCCACCCAGCAGCCCTGCCCGATGGGCTTCAGATTGGTGCAGCCGCCGAGGAACAGCAGCGGACCGCCGGCGATGTTCTCGAAGCCCGAGCGCTCGGCGGCGATCAACAGGGCATCCCAGCCACCCTTGCGATGCGCGCGGAATGCCTCGGGCGTCACCGGGATCATCTTGTCGCCGGCCGTGGTTCCCGACGTCTTCACCCAGTACCGTGGACGTCCCGGCCACGTGAGATCCCGCTCGCCGTTGATCGCGCGGCTCCAGATCGGCTGGAATCTCAGATAGTCGCCGAGCGGCGTGCGTGCCTGATAGTCGGCAATGGTCCGGATCTGCTCGAACCGATGCGAGCGTCCGAACGCGGTGGAGCGCGCCGCGTTCACGAGGTCGAGCAGCGCTCCCTCCTGAACGCGCGCGGCGTCGCGCGCGACGCCCTCCAGGGTCCGCCGCCGGTGCGCCGCGTAGACGCGGAGCGCCGCGCCGCCGACGCGCTCGATCATGACTGGCTCCCCGCGGTGCGCCGGGCGCGTGTGTCGACGAGCCATTCGGCGACGGCGGCGTTGAACGCCTCGGGGCGGTCGAGCATCGGCGCGTGCCCACAGTTCGGCAGGTACACGAGCTGCGAGCCGCGGATGCGGGCGTGGAATCGCTCGGCGACGTCGGTCGGCGTGATGCGGTCGTCCTTGCCCCACACGAGCAAGGTGGGCACGTTGATCTGGCTCAAGCGATCCTCGAGATTGTGACGCTTGGCGGCGCGCGCCACCTGCAGCACGCGAAGCGCGGTGCGGCGGGTAGTCACGACGCGACGGATCGCCTCGACCCACTCGGGCGTGACCAGGGCGGGGTCGTAGAAGATCTCCTCCATCCGCTCGCGCACGTACGCGCGGGTCGGCGCGTGCGGCACGTGGTGGGGGCTGAAGCTCCGCTCGAAGAGCCCCGAGGAGCCGGTGAGGATCAAGCCCTCGACCCATCCGGGGTGCGTCAGCGCCAGCTCGAGCGCGACGTGGCCGCCGAGCGAGTTACCGCCGACGACGGCCGGCGGCAGCTCGAGCGCCTCCATGAAGCGCCGTACGTAGTCGGCCAGCGCGGGGACTGACACCTCGATCAAATCGGGCTCGAAGATCGGGAGCTCGAGGGCGATCGGCCGGCGGTACGGGCCGAGCGCGTCGAGCGTGGATTCCCAGTGGTCCATCTCGCCCATGAGCCCGTGCAGGAGCAGGACCGGCTGCCCGTCACCACGCTCGAGCCAGCGAAACCGCGGATGGCTTGGCGCAATCACATTGGCCTCCCGGATGAGAATTTGGTCACGGCAAAGTTCCCACGGTGACGCGTTGCCGCTCGCGTCGGAGGAATTTGTAGGCGGCGCGAAGCTGAAACGCGAGATGGTACGGCAGCTTGCCGACGGTCCAGGTCCAGTCGCCGTGCGCGCGCGTGCGGCCGGCCAAAAGGGCGCGGCGGAGCGACTCGGCGTCGCGGCCCTCGAACCGGGTGACGCCGCTGCCGACGTACCAGACGTCGTGCGCGTCGCTGCCGCCGGTGACCGGCAGCATCAGCTCCAGATTGCGCAGAGCTGCCCACGCGTTGTACGGAGCCGAGAAGACCCCCGCGTTGTTGACGGCCTCGATCGCGTCCAGCGGCAGATCGCGGATCATCCGTGCGATCGACACGTGGCCGCGGCTGACGCCGCGGATCGGATGAAAGGGATGTGCCGCGACCGCGAGGCCGCCCTGCGCGTGAATCTCACCGATCGTGTCGAGCGCGCTCAGTCCCGGCGGTATGCACTCCTCGAGGAACAGGCCGAGCAAGTGACCGTTCAGGGTACTGATCTCCTCGCCGACCACCACGTCGACGCCGAGCTCGGGGTGCTCACGCGCCCATTCGCGCGCGCGAAGGGCGCCCCGGATCTCGTCGTGATCGGTGATGGCGACGACGTCGACGCGCTCCGACGCCACGGCGACGACTTCCTCCGGGCGCTGGGCGCCGTCGCTCCAGAGCGTGTGCACGTGCAGGTCGGCGCGGCCGTACGTACTCGTCCTCATCACGCACGAGTTTGTCGGCGGACTGTGAACGGGCTACCACTCTTCGCGTGAAGTTTCGGTAACGGGCGAGGTGCGTGCCACGGCGGCCCGCGCGGCCGCCGGCGAGTGCCAGGACGACGTGAGGCTAGGCTCGAATTGTGTCGAGATCGTGAAGGCTGCGCGAAGCTCTGGCGACGACGAGCGCGGCCGTGCTACGGTCGCGCGATGCCTGCGTCGATGCGCGCATTGTTCCTGGACTGGGGCGGCACGCTCGCGCTCACGAAGGACAATCGCACCGTCATCGACGCCGAGGGCCGGCCGGTGCTGCTGCCCAACGTCGCCGCCACCCTCGCCCGCGAGCGTAGGCACTTCGGCGGGTGCTTCATTGTCTCGAATCAGGCGCGCGTGTCGAGAGGCGAGATCTCCGAGGCCGAGGTGCTACGCCGCTTCGCCTGGGCCAACGAGCAGCTGGGACGGCCGTTCACCGACTGCCGGTTGTGCCCGCACGCCGACGGCGACGGCTGCGAATGCCGCAAACCGCGTCCAGGGATGTTCCTCGAGCTGGCGCGCCGCTACGACGTGAACCTCGGCAAATCCACGCACGTCGGCGACTCGGAGAAGGATCGCGACGCGGCGGCCGCCGCCGGAGTCGGGACGTTCGTCTGGGCGCCTGAGTTCTTCGGCTGGGCCCCGCGTCGCGGCCGCTGATCTAGTCGCCGTCGTGCGCCGCCAGCGGCGGTCGCGCGGCCGCTTCGGCGGGCATCGCGTCGAGCCCGCTGACGTTCAGCCACACGCGGACGGTCGTGCCCCGATTGGGCTCGCTCTCGATCTTGAGCTGGCCGCCGTGGGCGAACACCAGGTGCTTCACGATCGCGAGGCCGAGACCGGTACCGCCGAGCTCGCGCGATCGGGCCTTGTCGACCCGATAGAACCGCTCGGTGATCCGCGGCAGATCGGCCGGTGGGATGCCGATGCCGGAGTCGATCACGTCGACCTCGACCCAGCCATCAGCCGGGTTCTGCACCGTCACGGTGACGTGGCCGCCCTCGGGCGTGTACTTGACGGCGTTGTCAACCAGGTTGATCAGGATCTGAACGAGCCGGTCGCGATCGGCCAGCACGGGCGGCAGGTCGCGCGGCATGCGGCTCCGCAGCGCCACGTTGCCGCTCTTGGCCTTGGGCCCGATGATCGCCAGCACCGCGTCGACGGCCTCGTCGAGCCGCGTCGGCCCGAGCTTGAGCGCCACCCGGCCGAGCTCGATGTTCGACAGGTCCATCAAGTCGTTGAGCAGCCGCCCGAGCCGCTCGGTGTGTCGGAACACGATCTCCAGGAAGCGCCGCGCGTTCTCCTGCTCCTCGAGCGCGCCGCTCAAGAGCGTCTCCAGGTAGCCCTGGATCGCGGTCAGCGGCGTGCGCAGCTCGTGCGAGACGTTGGCGACGAACTCCGTGCGGACCTGCTCCAGGCGGCGCAGCTCGGTCACGTCGTGCAGCACCATGACGACGCCGACCTCGCTTCTGCCCAGGCGCAGCGGCACCGCGTTCACCTGCACGCGCCGCTCGACCGGGCTCGCCAGCCTGAGCTCGCGATGCGACACGCTGCCCTCGTCGTCCGTACGCCCCTCGCGGAAGGCCTCGTGCAGCTCGGTGTTGCGGATCACCTCGAGGAACGGCTTGCCCTCGCCGCGCGTCGCGTCGAGGCCGAACATCGACCGCGCGCGCTCGTTCATCAACAGGATGATGTCGCGGCCGTCGACGGCGATGACGCCCTCGATCATGCCGTCCAGGATCGCGGTGGCCTTCGCCTGCTCGTGCCCGAGGTCGTCGATTTTCTCGCGCAGCCGGGCCGCCAGGCCGTTGAGCGCTCGGCCGAGCGCGCCGATCTCGTCGGGCGAGCGGATCGGCGCCCGCACCGTGAAGTCGCCCTCGCTCATCTGATGGGCGATCGTCTGCATCTGCACGACGGGCTGGGTCACGCGGCGCGCCACGAAGAGACCGATCCCGAAGGCGACCGCGAGCGCCACCAGGGCGCCCACGAGCATCACGCCGTGGATCGTGGCGTACGACGACGTCACCGCCGCCACCGGCAGCGCCACCCGGATGACGCCGACGACGCGTCCGCCGTCCGCGATCGGCATCGCCACGTAGAGGAGCGAGGTACGGACGGTAGCGCTCGTCCGCCGGTCGCGTCCGATGCCGCCGGCGAGCGCCGCCAGCACCTCCCGGCGCGTTCCGTGATTCTCCACGCGCGGCAGGTCCTCCACGGCCACGTCAGAGTCGCCGAGCACCCGCCCATCGGCGGCGATCACGGTGACGCGCGACGCGGTCGGCCGCGCGCCGCGCAAGGCGAACGCGCGGAATGCGGCGGGTGAGGCGCCGCGCACGATCAGGTCGCGGGCCTCGTCGTGCAGGAGCCGGCCGATGCTCACCAGGCGCGCCTCGAGCGTGTCCACCGCGAAGGCTTCGAGCGCGCGATTCAGATAGAGTCCGGCGATGACGATCGTGATGGCCACGAAGCCGACGAGCGTCACGGTGAGCTTGCGCGCGATGCTGCGGCGGAGAAAAAGGACGAACGCCTGAATCACGGCTGGCCCGCCTCGAATCGGTAGCCGACCGATTTGACCGTCGCGATCAGGCCGCCGGCGTCGCCCAGCTTGGCCCGCAGCCGCCTGACGTGCACGTCGACCGTGCGCGACTCGATCGCGTCGGCGCGCGCGTAGCCCCACACCCGGTTCAGCAGGTATTCTCGCGAGAGCACGCGCCCGGCCGACTCGAGGAGCGCTTGCAAGAGATCGAACTCCTTCGGGGTCAGCACGATGGCGTGGCCGTTCAGGCTCACGGCGTGCCGCGCGGGGTCGAGCGTGATGGGTCCCGCGGTGAGCACGGGGGTCACCGCGTCCGGGTGCGAGCGCCGCAACACCGCCCGCACTCGGGCCACGAGCTCCTTGGGTGAGAACGGCTTGACCACGTAGTCGTCGGCCCCGACCTCGAGCCCGACGATCCGGTCGACCTCGTCGGACTTCGCCGTGAGCATGATGATCGGCAGGGCGGCGGTCGCGTTATCCCGGCGTAGCCGCCGGCACACCTCGAGGCCGTCGAGCTCGGGCAGCATGAGATCGAGGACCACCAGGTCGGGCACCGACGTCTTCACTTCCCTCAGCGCGTCCGCACCGCTGGTGGCCGTGCGGCAGCGGAATCCGTCGCGCTCGAGATGCAGCACGACGAGGCGGCGGATGTCCGGCTCGTCCTCGACGACGAGAACCTCGCGGGCCATCGCCTACTGGCGACAGACCCTGAAGTTCGCGTAGTCCCCCTGCGCCGTCGAGCTCGTGTCGTCTGCGTCAGTCAGCACGGCGATGCCGGCGGGCTTGGGTGTCTCCTTCACGTCGAAGTATTTCCTGTAATCGTCGCGGGCGTTCACGCGCTCTTCGACCCACTCACCCTTTTTTTCCGACGCCCCGCTGCGCAGCACGCGGACCTGCGTCAGCCCCATGTTCGAGTCGAGCCGTGTGCCGACCGGGACCTTCTCGCTCCAGATGTATTTCACCGCCTTCGGCCCGCGCACGCGCGAATAGGGCACGAGCAGGTACACGGCCAGCGCGCTGTCGTTGGTCTTCGACTCGCGCTCGTCGCCGCCCTTTGGAAACTCCCGCGGCCGCCAGGACCAGACCAGCATCGGATAGGCTTCCAGGTCCCACTCGTACTCCTTGGCGGCCTGAATGCCCAAGTCCTTGGCCGTCGCGCGCAGAAAGCGCAGCCCCGATTCCTCGGCGACCTTATAGACGTCCTTGCCGGCGTCCTTGCGAACCTTCCAGTCGGACGGCAGCTCGCCGACCTTGGCCTTCGAGAAATCCTCGATGGTCTTGCAGTCGGACTGCGCCGCGGCGCGAGCAACCAGGAGGGCGAGCACGAGGCAGGTCGTGGCGATCAGGGGCAGAAGCCGCGGTGTGACACGCTTGGCAGCGGAGCGGTCACTGAACGCGGGGTCGGCGTGTGCCATGCCTGAAGGCTAGCACACGCCGACCCCTGAGGTACCAGCGCCGGTTAGCGCCGGAACTGTTTCAGGATATTGTGCGCGATCTGGTACGCGTCCCAGAACTCGTTGTCAGCGCGCCAGTAGTGGCCGTGGCAGAGCGCCGACTTGCCGTTGTCGAATTCGTCCTCGGCGCGCAGGTACCGCTTGTCGCTGCCGCCGACTTTGCCCTTCGCCTTACCGAGCTCGGACTGAGCCTCGGCGTACATCTTCAGGCTGATTCTCAGCTTGTAGTCGTGCCACCAGGGGTTCTTGCGCTCGGCCACCTTCTGCTGCCAGTCCTTGATCTTCTCGTCGCAGGTGGCAGGCGGCTGCGAGGCCCGCGTGAACGTCGCGACCACGCTCTTGGCCGCGTTCATCGTCACGTTGCAGGGGCCGGTCCCCGAGCAGGCGCCGGCCCATTTCGCGAACTTCGAACCGGGGGCGGCCGAGTGCGTCACGCCCACCTGGGTACCCGAGTTGTACTTACCCGTCGCCGACCACGGGTTGGCCGTGAGCGAGCCGGATCCGTCGCCATCCTTCGACAAGGTCAGCTGATACTGCGAGGGTGGCGGTGGCGCCGTCACCGTAAAGGTCGCAGTCACGCTCTTGGGCCCGTCCATCAATACGCTGCACGGGTTGGCGGTGCCGGTGCAGGCGCCCGACCAGCTGCTGAACTGCGAGCCCGTGCTCGGCGTCGCCGTCAGCGACACCGACGTACCGTGGTTGAACGTGCCGCCGGAGGGATTGACCGTCCCGGCCCCAGTCGTCGACACGGTCAGGGCGTACTGCTTCAAGGTGAAGGTCGCGGTCACGGTCTTGGCCGCGTCCATCGTCACGCTGCAGCTGCTACCGTTCGCCGTGCAGCCCGACCAGCTCGTGAACACCGAGCTCGCAGCCGGCGAGGCCGAGAGCGTCACGGTCGTGCCGTGGGTGTACGTGCCACCCACCGGGTTGAGCGAGACCGTCCCGGAGCCGTTCCCGGCATTCGACACGGTCAAGGTGTACTGCTTCAAGGTGAAGGTCACGGTCACGGTCTTCGGGCCATCCATCGTCACGGTGCAGGTGGCACCACTCTGCTGCGCGCAGCCCGACCAGCTGGTGAACACCGAGCTCGCGGCCGGTGAGGCCGAGACCGTCACCATGGTGCCGTGGTTGTAGGTGCCGCCCGTGGGGTTGAGCGAGAACGAGCCGGACCCGTTCCCGGCACTCAACACCGTCAGCGCGTACTGCTTCAACGCGAAGTTCGCGGTCACGGTCTTGGCGGCGTCCATCGTCACGGTGCAGGTGTTGCTGCCGGTCGCGGTGCAGCCCGACCAGCCCGTGAAATTCGAAGCGGAGTTCGGGGTCGCCGTGAGCGTCACCAGGGTGCCCGCGGGATAGGTTCCATTCGTCGGCATCGGATTGGCCATGACCGACCCAAAGCCGTTCCCGCCGGTCAGCACCGTCAGCGCGAACTGAGGTGGCGGCGGGGCCGGGCGCGCGCCCGCGACGAACGATCCGAACACCATCGGGTTCGCACCGACAGACACCGACTGCTGCAGCACCGTGTTGGTGGCCGCGTCGAGCACGGTCACGGTGCGATTGCCCGAATTGCCGACGTAGACGCGAGTGCCCAGCGGGTCGACCGCGACACCGAAGGGTCCGGAATTCATCGCTCTGTATGTGACGACGTTGGTCGCGGTGTTGATCATGGCCAGTCGGTTCTCACTGGCGATCGGGGCATACACGAACGCGCCCGAGGGGCTCACCGCGACGCCGCCCGGATTGAACCCGGCGTCGTTGCCCGGGGTGCTGACGAGCACCGGCGTGTACGTCTGCTGGACGAAGGATGCCGGCACGTCGATGATCGCGACCGTCAAGTCGCCGTTCGTATCACCGAACGGGACGTAGAGGCGCGAGCCCGAAGAATTGGCCGCGATCCCCATCATCAGCGTGAAGTTGAGGAAGAGCCCCGGCACCGAGCCGTCGATCACGTTGACGACTTCGCCGGTGAGGAGATCGACCGCCCAGACGGTGCCACCGGCCGCGACGATGCCGGCCAGCTGCCTCTGCTGATTGCCCGGCGCGGTCAGCGTGTTCACGACGGTGTTCGTCGCGGTATCGATCACCGCGACCTTTCCGTTGTTGTTAGCGACGTACACCAGCGACCCGTCTTCGTTCACCGCGACGCCGGTCGGCTGTCCGTCGATGCCGACCGTGATCTTGGTCACCTCGGTCAGGCTCGCCGTATCGATGACCGACACGGACGGAGCGCCCGTGTCGAACATGTTGGAGTTCGCGACATACGCGCGCGTCCCGGTCGGGTTCACCGCGACGCCGAACGGCTGCGCGCCGACGGCGATATGCCCCGGCGGCGTCGTGAGCACAGTCGTGCCGTCGATGACGGTCACGCTGCCGCCGTTCAGATTCGAGAAGTACGCGAACGGATCGGCGCCCGCCCCCGACGCGGTCAGCAACAGGGCAAGCGCTACGAGCGCAGCGAGTATTCCGGAAACACCTTTCGTTCCGGAAAATCCCTTGGGGAGCGGGCATTTAGTCTTCATGACCTCAGACGAATGCAGTGGCGATGCCACCGATGAGAAGCGAGGCGGGTCGAGTGGATATGCGCGGAGTTAGCGGAGCGCGCGAGTCAGAACGGCAGGGCGAAACGGCAGCAACTAACGAAATCCGTCACGTGATTTTCGGAAAGATCCGGCCAGTGGAGCGAACGCGACCGTTTGCAGCGACGCGAAACGCGTCAGCGGCCGCGGCGCCACCAGTGATGGACGAGGTTGTCGACGACCTCACCGAGCT
Source organism: Candidatus Methylomirabilota bacterium (assembly GCA_035275385.1). GTDB lineage: Bacteria > Methylomirabilota > Methylomirabilia > Rokubacteriales > CSP1-6 > AR31. Next base: position 15,578 of record DATEMW010000336.1, read on the forward strand.
GGCCGATCGTGCGGCACTCGCGCACGAAGTCGCACGACGGCGCGTAGAGCGGCATGACGCTGTCGCCGATCCCCCAGCCCCACTGGCCTTCCGGATTGAGCCAGATGATGCCCTTCACGCGCTCGCGCATGAGACGCAGCGCCCACGCCTGCGGGTCGTTGTAGTTGTTGCGCGCGTCGCCGAGCATGAGGATCGTCGTCTTGCGGTCGAGCGACTCCAGCTCGGTCTTCGTGAAGCGGCTGAACGCGAACCCGAAGTCCGATCGGCAGTGATAGTCGACGGGCGCGCCCTTCAGCGCCCACTCGATCGCGCGCTCGACCGGATACGTGTTGAAGGCCTGCGTCACCTCGGCGATCTCGGACACGAACACGTAGGAGCGCACGCGGCTGAAGCACTCCTGCAGGCTCCAGACGAGCTGCAGCATGAACCGCGACGCGTTGCGCACCGAGTCCGACACGTCGCAGATCGTGATCAGCTTGGGCTTCTCGCGGTGCCGGCGCTTGAGGAAGATCTCCATCGGGATGCCGCCGTACTGGAGGCTCTTGCGCGTGGTACGCCGCGAGTCCAGGCGCCCCTTGTGCTCCTGCCGCTGGCGCATCGCCAGGGCGTCCTTGATCTTGCGCGCCAGCCGGGCGACCACGTTCTTCATCTGGGCGATCTCATCCGGGGTCAGCGCGAACAGCGGCTTGTCGGCGAGCACCTCGCGCGTGAGCTTTTCGCCCTGACGGTACGCGCGGCGCTCCAGCTCGCGCTCGACGTGCTGGCGGATCATGCGCTTGAACGCCTCGAGCCGGAGCTCGAGGTAGTTCCGGATGCGGGCGAGCTGGCCGGGGTCGAGTCCGCGCTCCTCCAGCGCCTTCATGATGCGCTCGAGATCGCCTTCGATCGCCGACCAGTCGAACTTGTCCGAGATCCGCCGCGAGAAGAAGCCGACCTGCAGGAAATACATGAGCCGCTCGAGGCCGGCGTTCTGGCCGCCCGAGCGGATGGCCATCTCCATCTCGCTCCCCTGCCCGCGCATGAGCAGCTCGGTCAGATCGTCGAGGTCGAGGTCCTCGTTGGCCATCAGGTCGTCGAGCATGTCCTGGACGCGCGGATCCTCCGGACCCAGCGCCTTCTTGAGCCCTTCGCCGAGCGCCTGCAGATCGAGGAAGTAGAGATTGAACAGGCGATCGAACGTCGGATGATCGCGGTATTCCTTGATCAAGGTCGCGGCGAGCGTGGCCTTGAACGTCTCGCGATCGGACAATCCCACTTCCGCGCTGGCGGCCAGCGCGTCGAGCGCCTCGGACGGCGAGATGCGGATCTCGGCGCGGCGCAGATCGCCGATGAACTCGAGGATTCGCTGGTCCAGGGGACTAGTCCGCCAGGACCTTGTCGAGCGAGCCCTTGACGCGCTCCAGGTCCTTCTCGTGCTTGACCAGCATCGTCAGGGTCGACTCGACGATGGCCGGGTCGAGCTCGCGCGCGTTCAGGATGACGAGCGAGCGCGCCCAGTCGAGCGACTCCGAGACCGACGGCAGCTTGCGGAGATCCATCGCGCGGATCTTCTGCACCGCGGCGACGACGGACCGGGCGAGCTGATCGGGAATCTCGGGCACCTTCAGCCGGATGATCTGCAGCTCGTCCGCCGGCGCCGGGAAATCGATGAACAGGTGCAGACACCGCCGCTTGAGCCCGTCCGAGAGCTCGCGGGCGTTGTTCGAGGTGAGCACGACCAGCGGGATGTGCTTGGCCCGCACGGTGCCGAGCTCGGGCACGGACACCTGGAAGTCGGAGAGCACCTCGAGCAGGAACGCCTCGAACTCCGGCTCGGCCTTGTCGATCTCGTCGACCAGCAGCACGACCGGCTGCTCGGCCTGGATCGCCGAGAGCAGCGGCCGCGGCGAGAGGAAGCGATACGAGAAGAACGCGTCCTCCTGTCCGGAGATCTTAGCCACCGCGTCGGGCAACGACGGCGCGTCGGCGATCAGCTCACCGATGCGCTCGCGCAGGAGCTGGGTATAGAGGAGCTGCTTGGCGTACTTCCACTCGTAGAGCGCCTTGCCCTCGTCGAGCCCCTCGTAGCACTGCAGACGAATGAGCGGCCGGGACGTGATCTCCGAGAGCGTCTTCGCCAGCTCGGTCTTGCCGACGCCCGCCGGCCCCTCGATCAGCACGGGCCGACCCATGCGCGCGGCCAGGAACACGACGGTGGACACACGGCGGCTCGCGATGTACCGGGCGTCCCTGAACCGTTGCTGGACCTCCTCGACGGACTCGAACATGATGGCTCCCTTGCTGCTGAGTTTCGGCCATTGTAGCAGGCATTTCGCGACCCCGAGGCCCGCCGACCGGACGTGTACAATGCCACATGCCCGACGCC
>DATEMW010000337.1:0-22985 GCA_035275385.1 Candidatus Methylomirabilota bacterium
GGGGCGACGACGGCCGGCTCGGGCACGATCTCGGGCTCGGGCATCGGCGGTACGAACGGCGGCTCCGGCGCGATCTCCGCCGGCTTCGGCTTGACGATCGTCGCGGCCGGCTTCACGTCTGTTGGGATCTCTTCCTCGCTCTTCGGCTTCTTCGAGCGCGACGCGGACTTCCTCGCGGCGTCACCGACTGCCGCGGCGTCGCCGCCTTCCTCGGCCACTTTCGGCTTCGGGACGCGCTTGGGCTTGGGAGCCTCGGGAAGATCGCGGCCCTTGCCGAGCTTCACCCGCAGCGCATTCGCGAGCGTGCTGTCGAGGGGACTCATGGCCCGGACGCCCTTGTGGCCCATCTCCTCGGCCGCGACCATCAAGTCCTTGCTGGTCACGCCGAGCTCCTTGGCGAGCTCGATCACTTTTATCTTGGCTGCCGCCACTGTCCCCTCACCTCCCTACGATCTCACCGTCATCACGTCGACATCACCGATCGCGCTCGCCGCTACCGCGTACAGCACCGGGACTTCCTCAGCCGCCTCCGTGACCGGAACCGCGGCCCGCGCCCCGGCCCGCACCACGGCCGCGAGATCCGGAGCCGCCTCGCTCGCCTTCTTGAAGGCGTGGCTCAGCCGCGCACGGCTCAGGCCGCGCTCCGCGCAGTGGGCGTCGGGACAGACGTACGCGCCGCGTCCCGTGGCGCGCGCGCCGGTGTCCGCGACCACGGTGCCGTCGGCAAGTCGCACCACGCGGATGAGCGCCACTTGCGGCCGGACCTGCCGGCATCCCAGACACGTGCGGCTCGGCTGTTTCCTCACGAGGGTGTCTGATCTCCCGTCGGCGGTTCGGGCTGACTCACCTCGGGCGTGGCCTTCGCCTCGCTGGCCGCGCGGTGCGCCGCGACGAGCTTCTCGGCGGCGGCATAGATCGCGTCGGCGCGGTCGCCGACCTCGACCACCATGCCGAGCTTCTCGCGCCCCGCCCTTACGATCGCGCCGGGCGAGCCGAGGCCGGAGGCGACCAGCGCCTCGGCGAGCGCGGCATCGACGCCCGGGAGCAGGTCGAGGGCGGCGCGCTCCTCGATCGCGACGGGCTCGGCGGGCGCGCGCTCGGCCTCGACCTCCGACTCGCTCTTGATGTCGATGCGCATGCCCGTCAGCTTCGCGGCGAGCCGCGCGTTCTGACCCTTCTTGCCGATCGCCAGCGAGAGCTGGTTGTCCGGCACGATCACCGTGGCCGAGGGCTGGCCCTCGCTGTCCGCCTCGTGGATCGCCACCGACGAGACCTTCGCCGGCGAGAGTGCCCGCGCCACGAAGGTCGCGGGGTCATGCGACCACTCGATGATGTCGATCTTCTCGCCGCGCAGCTCGCGGCTGATCACCTGGATGCGCGTGCCCCTGAGCCCGACGCACGCGCCGATCGGATCGACGTCGCGCTTGGTCGAGGCGACCGCCACCTTCGCGCGCTCGCCGGCCTCGCGCGCGGTGGCCTTGACCAGAACGATCCCTTCCTGGATCTCCGGGATCTCGGTCTGGAACAGCCGCGCGAGATAGCCCGGGTGCGTGCGCGAGAGCGAGATCTGCGGGCCCTTGGCCGTCCGGCGGACCTCGAGCACGTACGCGCGGATCCGGTCGCCCGGGTTGTAGCGCTCGCCCAGGATCTGCTCGCGCTCGGGCAGGATGGCCTCGGCCTTGCCGATTTCGAGGATCACGTTGCGCTTCTCGATCCGGTGCACGATGCCGCGCAGGATCTGACCCTCCTTGCCGGCGAACTCCGAGTAGATCCCCTCACGCTCGGCGTCCCGCACCTTCTGGAGGATGACCTGCTTGGCCGTCTGGGCCGCAATCCGCCCGAAGTCCTGCGGCGGCCGCTCCTGCTCGAGCTCGAGCTCGTCGTCGAGCTCGGCGTCGGCATTGAGCGCCTTGGCCTCGGTCAGGCTGATCTCCTGCTTGTCGTCCGCGACCTCGGTGACGACCTTCTTGCGGCAGTAGACGCGCAGGTCGCCGCTCTTGCGGTCGATGTGCATCCGCCAGTTGTCCGAGGCGCCCAGGGTCTTGCGCGAGGCCGAGAGCAGGGCAGACTCCAGCGCCTCGAAGAGGATCTCCTTGTCGATCCCCTTCTCACGCCCCATCTGCTCGATGACGGTGATCAGCTCTCGATTCATCGCTTCCTTGACTCGCTGAGATTCTACGCCTTGCGGGGCCAGGGGACCTCCGCCTCCAACCGGGCCTTCGTGACCGTCGCGCGGGCGACCTCGATCCGCTCGCCGTTACGGTCCAGCACCAGCCGCTCGGGCGTCACCTCGGTCAGCCGGCCGCCCGTCTCGCTGCCGCCGGCAAACCAGCAGCGGATCTGCTTGCCGACCGCCCAGCGATACTCACGCTCCTTCTTGAGCTGTCGGTCGAGCCCCGGCGACGAGACCTCGAGGTCATAGCCGCCCTCGATCACGGCAGCGGCGTCGAGCACGTCCCCGAGCTCCCGGCTCAGCCGCTCGCACTCGGCGATTCCGATTCCGCCCGCCTTGTCGACGTAGAGCCGGAGCACCCCGCGGGGACGGAGCCCGCGCCATTCGAGGTCCACGAGCTCCAGCCCGTGGCCGCCAACGACCGGTGCGACGGCCTCCTCGATCAGCGCCATCCTCTCCACGTCGTCCATAATTTACAGTCGCGCCCCGGCCGGCGGCCCCAAGCCCGGCCTCACGGTCCGGCGAGCGTTCCCCTCCACTTCTATCCGCAAAAACTAAAAAAAGCGGGCTAGGCCCACTTTTTCAAGAATTTAGCACGTGTTCCGACCGGAGGCAAGGCGGAGGTATCCTCAGGCACACTCCACCTGTCGGCGCGGCGAGCAGTTGACGGGTCTTGCTACTTGTAACCCGGCTTCTTGTTGGCGCCCTTGACGCCGGGATCGTAGATGAGGCGCGCGACGGGTTTGCCGTCGCGGATGTGGGACTCGAAGATCTCCTTCAGGTCCGATTCCTGAACACCGCCGTACCAGACGTTCTCCGGATACATGACGATCATCGGACCGTGTCCGCACTGCGAGAAGCAGCCGGCCTTGTTGATCCGGATGTCGGCCTTGAGTCCGGCCTTCACCGATTCGTCGCGGAGGAACTTTACGTACTGCTCGACGTTGCCCTGAGTCGGACAAGAATCGCCTGAGGTGCACACGAAGACGTGGGTCTTGTACTGTCCCATCTCTAGGCCTCCACGGCCGCCGTCTTCGCGGCCTTGCGCTCGGCGATGAACTTGTCGACTTCCTCGCGCATCGCCTGGACGATGTCCTTCTCGGGCACCTTGCGGATCACGTCCCCGTTCTTGAAGATCAGCCCGATGCCGCGGCCCCCCGCGACGCCGATGTCCGCGGCGCGTGCCTCGCCCGGACCGTTGACCTCGCATCCCATGACGGCGATGTGGATCTCTTCGTTGAGTCCCTTGAACTCGTCCTCGACTTCCTTCGCGAGCTTGACCAGGTCGACGTCGGCGCGGCCGCACGACGGGCAGGAGACGAACGTGAGACCGCCCTTGCGCAAGCCGAGCGACTTGAGGACCTGGATGCCGACGCGCACTTCCTCGGCTGGATCGGCCGAGAGCGACACGCGGATCGTATCGCCGATGCCCTCGGACAGGAGCGCGCCGAGACCGATCGCCGACTTGATCGTGCCGACGCCGGGCGTGCCGGCCTCGGTAACGCCGAGATGGAACGCGTAGTCGACCTTGTCGGAGAGCATCCGGTAGGCCTCGATCATCATCAGCGGGTCGGAGGCCTTGAGCGAGATCTTCATCTCGGGATAGTTCAGGTCCTCGAGGATCTGGATGTGGCGCAGCGCCGACTCCACCATGCCCTCGGCGGTCGGGCCGTTGTACTTCGCGAGCAGATCCTTCTCGAGCGAGCCGCCGTTGACGCCGATGCGGATCGGGATCTTCTTGTCCTTGGCGACGTTGACGACCTCTTGCACGAACTGCTTGCCGCCGATGTTGCCGGGATTCAGCCGGAGGCCGTCGACGCCCTGCTCGAGCGCGATCAGCGCCAGCTTGTAGTTGAAGTGGATGTCCGCGACCAGCGGGATGCGGATCTGCTTCTTGATCTCGCCGAGTTTCTCGGCCGCGTCCTTGACCGGCACCGCGCAGCGCACGATGTCGCAGCCGGCCGCCTCGAGCGACCAGATCTCGAGCAAGGTCGCCTGGACGTCGCGCGTGTCGGTCTTGGTCATGGACTGCACGGTGATCGGGGCGCCCCCGCCGACCGCGAGGTTGCCGAGCTTGATCTGCCGCGTCTTCCGCCGTGTGATCATTGCGCCGTCCTATCTGAAAATTCTGAACGCGTCAATCCGGACGAGGTCATTGTAAATCGCAAATACCATCAAGAGCAGCAGAAGAACGAGCCCGAGCTGCTGCGCCGCCTCGCGCTTCTTGAGCGACACGGGACGCCCGAGGATCCCCTCGATCACGAAGAACAAGAGGTGGCCGCCGTCGAGCATCGGCACCGGCAAGAGGTTCAGCACCGCGAGGTTCACGCTGATGACCGCGGTGAAGAGCGCGAGCGACGGCAGCCCTTCCCTGCGCTGGCGCTCGCCCTCGGCCGCGATCTGGATCGGGCCGCCGAGGTTCGAGAGCGGCAGCTGCATCGTCACGAGCTTCCAGAGCCCCTTGGCGGTCAGGACGGTCATGTCCCACGTCTTGATGGTGCCGTGGTAGACCGCGGCGATCGGGTTGTAGCGCTCGTAGCGTACGGCCTTCATGACGATGCCGACGCCGATCCGTCCGATCTCGACGTCCTGCCCGGTCGGGCTCTTCTCCTTCACGGTGTTCGCCGTCACCTGCAGCGGCACGGTCTTGCCGTCGCGCAGGACGGCGATCTCGAAGGTCTGCCCGCCGCGCTTCTGAATCGCCTGCGTGAGCTCGTCGGGTGTGAACACCAGCTGCCCCGCGACCCCGACCACGACGTCGCCGGGGCGCAGACCGCCCTGCTCCGCGGGCGAGCCCGGGGTGACCGCGCCGATCTGCGGGGTCAGCTGGGGACCGACGCCGAGATCCCACTCTTCGCGCTCCTCCTTGAAGATCGGATCGCGAACCGTGATCTTGCGCGGGGTGAGCTCGACGTCGCGCGCGGCGCCATCGCGCGCGATCGACAGCCGGAGCGGCCGGCCGTTCGACGCGGCGACGGCTCGGTGCAGTTCTTCCCAGAACGAGATCGCGCGCCCGTCGACGGCCGTCACCACGTCACTCGGCTGCAGGCGCGCCGCCGCGGCCGGGCTGTCCTCGGTGACACGACCGACGATCGCCGGCGAGACCGGCCGCCCCATCGTCGCCAGCACGGCGCCGAAGATCGCGGCGGCCAGCACGAAGTTCATTCCGGGGCCGGCGAACACGATCAGGAACCGCGCCCACAGCGGCTTGAGCGCGAACGCTTTCTGGGGATCGTAGACGGGCGCGCCGCCGCCCTCGAGTGGGTTCTCCTCGCCGACCATCTTGACGTAGCCGCCCATCGGGATCGCCGAGAGGCAGTATTCGGTCTCCTTGCCGCGCCACCGCAGCAGCACGGGACCGAAGCCGATCGAGAACCGCTCGACACCGACGCCCGTCCACCGGGCCACGAGGAAATGGCCGAGCTCGTGGACCAGAATGAGGATCCCGATGACGACGATGAAGGAGAGGACGGTCGTCACGACGTGAGCGCTCCGTGACCCGCGTCGATCGCGCTCTGGACGAGACGCCGGGTATCGGCGTCGACGGCCACGCAGGCGTCGATCGAGGCGAGGTCTCCTGTCCGCGAGGCATTGAGCGCGTCCTCGATCAGCTCGGCGATCGCGTTGTAGCCGATCCGCCGGTCGAGGAACGCGGCCACCGCGACCTCGTTGGCGGCGTTCAGGACCACCGGCGCCGAGCTGTTCGACTCGAGCGCGGCGCGCGCGAGTCTCAGACACGGGAATTTATCGACGTCGGGCTCGAAGAACGTGAGCTGGCCGGCCCGGACGAGATCGAGCCGCGCGGTCGGCATCGGTCGCCGCTCGGGATACGTGAGCGCGTAGAGGATCGGCACGCCCATGTCCGCCACGCCCAGCTGCGCGATGACCGAGCCGTCGATGTACTCCACCATCGAGTGCACGATCGACTGCGGATGGACGACCACCTGGACCTGATCGGAGGCGACGTCGAAGAGCCAGCGCGCCTCGATGACCTCGAGCCCCTTGTTCATGAGCGTGGCCGAGTCGATCGTGATCTTGGCGCCCATCTTCCACGTCGGATGCTGCAGCGCGTCCTCGACGGTGACGCTCGCCAGCCGCGCCTTGGGCGTCTCACGGAAGGGCCCGCCGGACGCGGTGAGCAGGATGCGATGCACGTCCGCGCGGCTGTGCCCCTGCAGGCACTGGAACACCGCGCTGTGCTCGGAGTCGACCGGCAAGAGCTTCACGCCGCGCGTCCGCGCCTCGGCGGTCATGAGACGCCCGGCCATCACCAGCGTTTCCTTGTTGGCCAGCGCGACGGTCCGTCCGGCCTGAATCGCGGCCATCGTCGGCAGGAGCCCGGCGCCGCCGACGAGCGCCGAGACGACGATGTCGGCCTTGACGTCGCGCGAGAGCGCCACCAGCCCTTCGGGGCCGGCGAGCAGCTCGGGCCGCGGCGACGGCAGCAGGCGCGCCAGCTGATCGCGCGCGTCCGTTTCGAGGAGGGCGACCGCGCGCGGCGAGTACTTCTTGCACATGTCGGCCACGCGCTCGACGTTCGAGCCGCGTGCGGCGATCCCCGCCACCGAGAACTCCTCGGGGAAGCTCGACACCATGTCGAGGGTTCTGAGGCCGACCGATCCAGTCGCACCGAGCAGCGTAATGCTTTTCATGCGCGGCACCAGGCGTACATCGAATAGAGGTAAAGGGCCGGAGCGTTGAAGAGCAAGCTGTCGATTCGGTCGAGCATACCGCCGTGACCCGGAATGAGGCCGCCCGTGTCCTTGGTTCCAATGCTGCGCTTGATCGCCGACTCGACGAGGTCGCCGATCTGTCCGATCACGCCCAGGACGATTCCCGCGCCGGCGGCGCCCACCAGGCCGCACCCGGGCAAGAGCCAGGCGCTCAGCAACAGCGCCATGGCCACCGAGACGATCACCTGCGCCGCGGCGCCCTCGACGGTCTTACGCGGGCTCAAGATCGGCGCGAGGCGATGACGGCCGACGGAAGATCCGACGAGGTACGCCGCCGACTCGCCCGCCCACGTCACACCGACCAGGAACAGCACGAGCTGCGGACCGCTGACACCACTGTGGAGCCAGATCGCATAGCCGAGGAGCAACCCGACGTAGATCGCGCCGAACAGCGTGTTCGCGGTCGACTCGACCTGCGGCTTGCCCGAGGTCCACAAGGGCGCGCTGCAGATGAGCCCGACGCCCAGGAGGAGCACGAGATCCGGCGTCGGCATCCACTGTACGAGCTGTCCGCCGAAGCTCGTGACGCCATAAAGGCTCGTGGCGAAGCTGGCCGTGAGCGCGCCGCCGACGCCGACGGTGAGCCAGGTACTGATCGGGCGGCCGGTGCGCTCGAACATGCGAGCGAGCTCCAGACAGGCCACACCGCTCGCCGCGATCACGAGGAGCTGAAAGACCCAGGCCGGCGCGCCCATCGTGATCCACACGAAGACCGGGATCAGGACGGCCGCGCTGCCGACGCGCTTCAGCGCCGGCGACACGGCCCCGGCCTCGCGGACGCTCGCGCTCGCCACCTCGGTCTTCGCCACGTCACACCTTTCCGAATCGTCGCGTCCGGCCCTGGAACTCGGCCACCGCCCGGTAGAGGTCGACCGGTGCGAAGTCCGGCCACAAGGTGGGCGTGACCCAGAGCTCCGTGTAGGCGATCTGCCACAGGAGGAAGTTCGAGATCCGCATCTCGCCGCTCGTCCGGATCAGGAGATCGGGATCGGGCAGGTCGGCGGTATAGAGCGACTCGCTGATCTTCTTCTCGGAGATGTCCTCGGGCTTGAGCTCGCCGGCCGCCACCTGCCGCGCCAGCGAGCGCACGGCGTCGAGCAGCTCGTCGCGCGAGCCGTAGTTGAACGCCATCAGCACGGTCAATCCCGTGTTGTTGCGCGTCTCGTGCACGACGTGCTCGATCCCGCGCCGCACGCCGGACGGTAAGCCGTCCGAGCGGCCGAGGACGCGAAGCCGGGCGTTGCGCGCCATCAGCTCGGGCAGCTCGGCGTTGACCGAGCGCTCGAGGAGGCTCATCAGCATCGAGACCTCGTCGGCCGGGCGGCTCCAGTTCTCCGTGGAGAACGCGTAGAGCGTGAGGTACCGGAGTCCAAGGCCCGTCGCGGCGCGAACGATCGAGCGCGCCGCCTTCACGCCCTCGTGGTGGCCGGCCACGCGCGGCAGGCCCCGGCGCGTCGCCCACCGCCCGTTGCCGTCCATGATGATCGCGACGTGCTCGGGAACGGGCTGGGCGCGGACGGCATCGAACAGCTCCGTTTCGCTCAGAATGACAGGATCTCCTGCTCTTTCTTCTTCAGGAGCTCGTCGACCTTGGCGATGAAGCGGTCGGTGGTCTTCTGGATCTGATCGTGGCTGCGCCGCTCCTCGTCCTCGGAGACCTTCTTGTCCTTGGCCATCGCCTTGAGCCGGTCGTTGGCTTCCCGGCGCAGGTTCCGGACCGCGACGCGAGATTCCTCCGCGATCTTGTGCACCGACTTCGCGAGCTGCTTGCGCCGCTCCTCGGTCGGCGACGGCATGGCCAGACGCACGATCTTGCCGTCGTTCACGGGCGTGAGACCCAGATCGGACCCGATGATGGCCTTCTCGATCGCCTTGAGCTGGGTTGCCTCCCAGGGCTGGATCACGATCGTTCGCGCGTCCGGGATCGAGATCGAGGCCATCTGATTGACCGGAGTCGGCGTCCCGTAATAATCGACCCGGATGCCGTCGAGCAGGTTGGCCGATGCGCGTCCCGTGCGCACCGCTGCGAACTCCCGCCCGAGAACGTCCAGGGCCCCGTTCATCTTGGTCTCGACCTCTTTGATTACGCCCTGCGTGTCGGCCATGGATTCATCCTCCCGACGAAACGATCGAGCCCACGGGCTCGCCCAGAACGATCCGTTTGATGTTACCGGATCGGGTCAGGTCGAAGACGATGATCGGCAGCTTGTTGTCCATGCAGAGCGAGATCGCGGCGGCGTCCATCACCTGGAGCCCGCGATTGAGCACCTCGATGTAGGTCAGCCGCTCGAGGCGCTGCGCGTTCTTGTCCCGCTTGGGATCGGCCGAGTACACACCGTCGACCTTGGTCGCCTTCATGATCGCGTCGGCGCCGATCTCGACGGCTCGCAGGGCCCCGGCGGTATCCGTCGTGAAGAACGGGTTGCCGGTCCCGGCCGCGAAGATCACGACGCGGCCCTTCTCGAGATGGCGCATGGCGCGCCGACGGATGTAGGGCTCGGCGACCGCCCGCATCTCGATCGCGGAGAGCACCCGGGTCTGCAGACCCACCTTTTCGAGCGAGTCCTGGAGGGCGAGGGCGTTGATGACGGTGGCCAGCATGCCCATGTAGTCGGCGGTGGCGCGGTCCATGCCGCCGGCGCTCGCGGCGATCCCGCGGAAGATGTTGCCGCCGCCGATGACGATCGCCACCTGCACGCCGAGCGCTGAGACCTCACGGACCTCCGCCGCGACCCGCTCGAGCATAGGTGGATCGATCCCGTAGCCCTGGCTTCCGGCGAGCGCCTCCCCCGAAAGCTTCAGGACGATGCGGCGGTAGGCCGGGCGGCCGGAGCCGGCAGCCGCCGTCATGACTACCCGCCCTCGCCCACCTGGAATCGGGCGAAGCGCTTGACGACGATTCGCTCGCCGGTCTTGGCGTTCACCGTGTCGACGAGCTCGCGGACCTTCGTCTTGCCGGAGGCATCCTTGATGAACGGCTGCTCGAGCAGGCACTGATCGGTGAAGAACTTCTCGAGCTTACCCTCGATGATCTTATCGATGACTTGAGCCGGCTTCTTCTGGTCGGCGAGCTGACCGCGATAGATCTCGCGCTCCTTCTCGATCACGTCGCCGGGCACGTCCTCCCGGGCCACATACGACGGGTTCGCCGCGGCCACCTGCATGCCGAGATCCTTCACGAGCTCCTGGAAGGCGTCGGTGCGCGCGACAAAGTCCGACTCGCAGTTGACCTCGATCAGCACGCCGAGCTTTGCGCCGTGGTGGACATACGTGCCAATGGCGCCCTCGCGCGCCTCGCGATGCGCGCGCTTGCCCGCCTGGGCCAGGCCCTTCTTGCGGAGGAACTCGACGGCGGCCTCGAGGTCGTCCCCGGCGGCCTGGAGCGCCTCTTTGCAGTCCATCACTCCGGCGCCGGTCCGGTCGCGGAGCTCTTTCACCTGTTGCGCCGTCGCGGCCATGCTCTAGCCCTCCGCCTCGGCCGCGGCCATCTCCGCGCCCTCGGCCGCCGCCTCAGCGGGCGCCGCCTCGCTCTCGTCCTTGCCGAGAGTGCCGCGGCCCTCGTTGACCGCGTCGGCGATGCGCGAGGTGATCAGGCGCACCGCACGGATCGCGTCGTCGTTGCCGGGGACCGGATAGTCGATGCCGGTCGGGTCGCAGTTGGTGTCGACGATCGCCACGATCGAGATGCCCAGGCGCTGAGCCTCGGCCACCGCGATCTTCTCCTTGCGCGGGTCGATGATGAAGACCGCCGCCGGCAGCTGGTCCATGCTCTTGATGCCGACCAGCGCCTTCTCGAGCTTCTCGCGCTCGCGATCGAGCTCGAGCGCCTCCTTCTTCGGCACGCGCTCGTACTCGCCCGTCTCCTTCATCTCCTCGAGCTTCTTGAGCCGGGTGATCGACTTTCTGATCGTCGCGAAGTTGGTCAGGGTCCCGCCGAGCCAGCGCTGGTTGACGTAGAACATGCCGCAGCGGCTGGCTTCCTCGAACACGGTCTCCTGGGCCTGCTTCTTGGTCCCGATGAAGAGCACCGTGCCGCCGCCGGCCGCCAGGTCGCGGACGAAGGCGTAGGCCTCGCGGAACTTCTTGAGGGTTTTCTGAAGGTCGATGATGTAAATGCCGTTGCGCTCGCCGAAGATGTACTTCTGCATCTTCGGATTCCAGCGTTTGGTCTGGTGGCCGAAGTGCACTCCGGCCTCGAGCAGCTCCTTCATCGTCAGGGCAGCCATGGATCCTCCTTCGGTTTGCCTCCGCCGCGCTCAGCAGCCTCGCCCGTGCCCGGGCTCGCGCTGCCACCGAAAGCGCGCGGCGTGTGTGATGGTGAGCTACGTCGTGTACTCGGCGTTGAGCCGCACGTATTCCTCGCTGAGGTCACACGTCCAGACGCGGTCTTCGCCGCGGCCCAGGCCCAGATCGATCGTGATCTGGTATTCCGCCTTTCCCATGATCTCGCGAATGCGCGGGATACGCACGCCTTCCTTCTGCATTCCCCGCTCTACCAGGGGCTCGTCGTCGAAGGCAATGGCGACCTTGGTCTGATCGACCCTGGCTGGAGACTTGCCGATGGCCACCATGATCCGGCCCCAGTTGGGGTCCTGCCCGTTGATCGCGGCCTTGACCAGGGGCGAGTTGGCGACCGACCGGGCCGCGATCAGCGCGTCCTTGCCATTGGCCGCGCCCCGCACAGTGACGGCCACGAGCTTGGTGGCTCCCTCGCCGTCCTTGACCAGCATCCGCGCCAGCTTCGCCAGCACCGCGTCCACGCCGGCGGCGAACTGGCGCATCCCACGCGAGCCGGTTTCGAGCGGCGTGTTCTCGGCCAGCCCATTGGCGATGAGCGCCACCGTGTCGCTGGTCGACGTGTCGGAGTCGACCGTGATCCGGTTGAAGGAGCGATCGACCGCGCGCTTGAGCACCGGCGCCAAGGCACCGCGGGCCACGGCGGCATCCGAGGCCACGAAGCAGAGCATCGTCGCCAGATGCGGCTCGAGCATCGCGACGCCCTTGGCGATCCCGCCGATCGTGACCGGCCGGCCGCCGACATCGACCCGCACCGCGGCCTCCTTGGGATGCGTGTCGGTCGTCATGATCGCTTCGGCTGCGGCCTTGCCTCCCTGCGGGGACAGCGACTTGACGAGGTTCGGCATCGCGGCGCGGATCTTGTCCATCGGGAGCGGGACGCCGATCACGCCGGTCGCCGCGACCAGCACGTGACCCGCCGGAATACGCAGGAGCTCGCCGACCAGACGCGTCATCTCCCGCGCGTCGGCGACGCCTTGCTCACCGGTGCAGACGTTCGAGCAGCCGCTCGAAGCCACGATCGCCTGAGCCTGGCCGCCGCGCACGTGCTCGGAGGACACCTGGACCGGAGCGCCCTTGACCTGATTCGAGGTGAACACCGCGGCCGCCCGCGCGGGCGTCGAGGAATAGATCAGCGCGAGGTCCTTCTTGCCGCTCGCCTTGATGCCCGCCACGACGCCGCCGGCGAGGATCCCCGGCACCGCCGTGACGCCGCCCTCGAGCCACTGCAGCTCGGGCGAGGCCATCGCTAGGGGTACACGGGCGGCGCTTCGAGTCCGGTCCGCTCGCCCCAGCCGCACATGATGTTCAGGTTCTGGATGCCGTTCGCCGCGCCGCCCTTGCCGAGGTTGTCGATCGCCGAGACGCACACCGCGCGGTTCGTCCGCGGGTCGGCGACGATCGTGACGTCGCAGTAGTTCGAGCCCACGACCATGCGCGTCGTGGGGCGCTCGCCCTCGTCGAGCACGCGCACGAAGGGCTCGCCCGCGTAGAACTCGCGGTACACGTCCAGCAGCCGCGAGGTCGGCACGTTCGACGTGAGCGGCACCGAGGCCGTCGTGAAGAGTCCGCGGTTGAGCGGCACGAGGTGCGGCGTGAACGCGACGCGCAGCGGCGATCCGGCGAGCGCGCCGAGCTCCTGTTCCATCTCGGCCGTGTGCCGGTGCGAGGCCATGCTGTAGGCCTGCACGTTCTCGTTGGCCTCGGTGTAGAGGTACATCGGGTCGATCTTGCGCCCCTGTGCCCCGGCACCCGTTACGCCCGACTTACCATCGATGACGATCCCGTCGAGCTTCGCCAGCCCCGCGCGGAACAGCGGTGCGGTCGCGAGGATCGCTCCTGCCGGATAGCAGCCGGGCGTGGCGACGAGCGCGGCCTGCGCGATCGCTTTGCGATGCAGCTCGGCCAGCCCGTACACCGCCTCGCCGAGCCCGGGCAGATCGATGTGCGGCGCCTTGTACCACGTCACGTAGTCGCTCGGATCGCGCAGCCGATAGTCCGCGGAAAGATCGATCGCCCGGCGTCCGTGACGACGCAGGACCGGCACCGCCTTCTGCGATTCCATGTGCGGCAGCGCGAGGACGACCACATCGGCGACGCTCGCGAGCCACTCGGCGTCGAGATCGTGGAATCTGAGCTCGCTCAACCCGCGCAGGTGGGGGTACGCCTTGGCCAGCGCCTCTCCAGCCAGCCGATCGGAGGTGACGCCGGTCAGGCTGATATTCGGATGGACGGACAGCAGGCGCAGGGTTTCCGCACCCATGTACCCGCTGGCGCCGGCGACAGCGACTCGAACTTTTGCCGCCATTACCGCTTGGAGTACTGGAACTTCTGCCGGGCGCCGGGCTGGCCGTACTTCTTGCGCTCGCGCATCCGCGGGTCGCGCGTGAGGAGCCCGGCCTTCTTCAGCGGAAGCCGGAACTTCTCGTCGAAGCGCGAAAGAGCGCGCGAGAGACCGTGACGCACAGCGCCGGCCTGGCCGGTGGGCCCGCCGCCGCTGACGGTGACGTACATGTCGAACTGGCCGACCGTGCTCGTGACCTCGAGCGGCTGCGAGATGATCATGCGCAGGGTTTCCCGCGGGAAATAGTCTTCGAACGCCCGACGGTTCACTACGATGCGTCCCGAACCCGGTCTGATCCATACCCGCGCGACCGACGTCTTGCGCCGGCCCGTCGCGTAAAACCTGTCGACCACCGCAGCCATCTATCGAGCCTCCGACTTGGTCGTGAGAGTTTCGGGACGCTGGGCCTGATGCGGGTGATCGGCGCCGCGGTACACCTTCAGCTTCTTGGCCATCGCTTTGCCGAGGCGGTTCTTCGGCAGCATGCCCTGCACCGCCCACTCGATGACGCGCTCGGGATGCGTGCGCAGCATCGTCTCGGCGTTGACCTCGCGCAGCCCCCCGATGTAGCCGGAGTGCCAGCGATACTGCTTGTCCCGCATCTTGCGCCCGGTGAGATGAACCTTGGCGGCGTTGACGACGACGATGTGATCACCGACATCGAGGTGAGGCACAAAGGTCGGCTTGTGCTTGCCGCGGAGGATTGACGCAATGCGGCTCGCGAGCCGCCCGAGTACCTGCCCGTTGGCGTCGACGATGAACCACTTGCGCTCGATTTCGCTTTCCTTCGGCACCAGCGTCGGCATCAGCTTCCCCTTGACGGCTCTAAGTAGGCGTCCAAACTGAAAAAACGCAACGCCATACTCTAAGTGAGAACACCGGGGCTGTCAACGGATCTTGGTCTTACCCGGCCACGGGCACAGCGCTCGAACCGGACACGCCGGGCAGAGCGGTTTGCGCGCGAAGCAGCACCGGCGTCCGTGCGCCTGGATCAGATGCGTCGTCTGGGTCAATTCGCGCGCGGGCAGCACCTCCACGAGCTGATCGTGGATCTTGTCGGGATCGTCCGAGCGCGCCAGCCCCAACCGCTGCGTGACGCGAAACACGTGCGTGTCGACGGCAACCGCCTGCTCGCCGAACGCGTTGCCCAGGATCACGTTGGCGGTCTTGAGCCCGACTCCCGGCAGCGCCACCAGCGCCTCCCGCGAGCGGGGCACCTGGCCCCCGTGCTTTTCGCCGAGCGCCTTGGCCATCGCGATGATCGAGCGCGTCTTCGCCCGGTAGAAGCCCGTCGAGCGCACGGCCTCTTCGAGCTCTTCGGCCGGGGCCCGAGCGTAGTCACCGGCGCTCGCGTACTTCTTGAAGAGCGCCGGCGTCACCATGTTCACCCGCTCGTCGGTGCACTGAGCCGAGAGAATCGTGGCGACGAGCAGCTCGAGCGGGTTCCCGAAGTTCAGGGCGATCTTGGCGTCGGGATAGGCCTTCTTCAGCGCGCCAACGATCTTCTTGGCCCGGGCTCGCTTGGCGTCCCGCGTCTCCCGCATGGCGCTCCCCTTACGGCCTGGCCGAAATTCGGATGGCCTCGGGTGTGATGTCGATGCGCTCCACCGCGACGGGCAGCGGCAGCCGGCTCGCGATCCGCGGCGTGGGATCCCACGTGCGAACCACCCAGTCGACCAGGAACGCCGGCACCGGGAGTCCTCCCACGGTGACGCGCTCGGCGGACAGCGCGAACGGCCGATCGGTGGCCGGCAACACGCGAACACGCGCGGCCACGTCGGGTCCGGGCAAGCCGATCGCGAACGCGAGGGCGCCGGGCTCGAGCTTCACCGAGGCGGTCTTGAATCCCTTCTGCTCTTTGAGGAACGCCTGGAGATCCGCTTCCCGGATGGTCACCTGCTGGATCGTCGCGCGCCGGGCGTCGAGCGGCGACAGCCGGCCCGTCGCATGCAGGGCGAACGGGTTCACGAGCACGTCCTCGAATACCATCCGCACGTCGCCGACCCGGAGCAGCGACGAGCCCGGCCGCTTGAGCTCACCCAGCCGCGCCGACGCGGCGCGAATCTCGATCCGGCCGACGTGCCCGCGAAGCAGGCTCTCGTCGTAGCCGAGCGTGATATCGAGCCCCTGCACGTCGGTGGCGAAGTCGGCGAGCGCACGGCGGACGGCAGCCTGAACGTCACGCGCCAGGACCGCGGGCTGAACGCTGACCGCGTCGGTCAGCCGGCGGGCGCGCACCGTCGCCGTCGAGCCGTCCGGCAGCTGGAACTCCCCGATCACCGGGAACACGCGCGCGAGGGGTTCGTCCGTGCGCAGGCGCTCGGCGATTCGCTTCGGCTTTTCGGCCGTCCACGAGGGGCCGACGTCGCCGGTCTTGAGGATCATGTACTCGATGCCGATCGGCTCGCCGTCCCAGGCGCGGGTGAACTGCAACGGCAGCCGGTCTCGCGTGCCGTAGTAGCGGAAGTTGCTCACGGAGAAAAAATTGTCGTTCGGTACGACGCTCACGGTCACGGGCTCGCCGCGGCTGTCCTTGGCGATCAACGCCAAGATCTCGCGGTGGCGCCAGTCGCCGGTGCGCGGCGGTGATTCGAGCACGAGCGGCACGCCGAGCCCGGGCACGGTGAGGCCTTTCGGTACGCCCAGCGCCGTGGCGCTCACCTGGATCGCGCAGACGAGCGCCAGGACGAACGCGCCGACGATGCGGGCGTGGCGGCCCGGCAACAGACCGAACGCCATCCCCGCGAATACCGCCGCCATCGGCAACACGGGGAGCATGTAGCGCAGATTCTTGTTCTGCAGGAGCGAGAAGAGGACGATCGGCGCCAGGAGCGTGGCGATCGCGATCCATTGTCGACGGACGACCGCGACGCCGAGCCCCACCAGCAGGAGCAGGATCGCGAGCGCCCCGAGCTCGGGCGTCAGCCACGTCGGATAGAACAAGAGGGCCGTCGCCGTCAGCGGATCGGGGTGCCCCGACTCCGCCGCCTGCTTGAACGATCGGGCGGTGATCTGCGGCAAGAGCCCGAAGAGACGCGGACCGTACCAGGGCACGCTCAGCGCGGCTCCCACGAGGATCGCCAGCGCGGCGTACGCGGCGCCGCGTCGCCGGCGATCGCTCGAGGCGGCCACCAGAAGGACCGGCACTATGACGTAGGCCGCAAACGGCGGCTTGGTCAGCATGCCGAGTCCGAACACGACGCCGGCGGCGAGCGACCATCCCAGACGGGTGAACCCATCCGTTTGCAAGACGACGAACAGCGCGAGCGCGACCATCGCGGCCAGCGGCAGATCGAGCTGGAATCTGAGCGCGGAGAAGACCACGAACGGGGCGCAGCCGAAGACGACCGCGGCCACGACGCCCTCGGTGGCGCCGGCCAGGCGGCGGCCGAGCAGATAGACGGCCGCCATGCCGAGCCCGAGGAACGCGAGGACCACGCTCTGGGCCGACGCCACGTCCGACGGGACGAGCCGATACACGAGCGCGGCGCCGCACGGGACGATGGGCGGGTAGAACGACGAGCGCTCGATGATTCGACGGACGTCGCCCTGCGCCAGATCCTCGGCGCAATTGACCGCGCGCTCCAGGTGATTGGCGTGATCCCACTCCGGCGGCGTCCTGTCGATCGCGAGCCACACCGCGACGACCACCACCAGCGCCAGATAGACGCCGGCGACGATTGCCCAATCGCGGCGCGTGTCGCTCATCGCCGACCGATCAGCACGAGCGAGGCGCCGAACGGCAACGACACACGCGGCACCAGGTGGCGCTCGAAGGCGAAGACCTGCTCGAGGAGCCAGTTGAGCGGCGCCGCGGGCCGCTTGAGGTCGTGCCCGCGATCGCCGCGCACCCGCTTCCAGGCGCGTACGGCGGCGAGCAACGGAAACAGCAGCGTGTTGAAGTAGCTCACCCGGAGCACCCGGAACCCGGCGCGCTCGACGGCGGCGCTCAGCGCTCCGGCCGTATAGCGGCGGCGGTGGCCGAGCACTTCGTCGTGGCCGCTCCAGAGCCATCGGTACGCGGGAACCGTCACGACCAGGAGCCCGCCGTCGCCGATCGCGCGGCGCGCCGCGCTCAGCGTCTCGACGTCGTCGTCCACGTGCTCGATCACGTCGAGCAGCAGCACGACCTCGGCCCATCCCGGCGCGACGCCGAGGTCGTCCGGGAGATGGCCGACCCGCACGTCGAGGCCGGCTGCGCGCCCGGCGGCGGTGAGCTCGGCGTGGGCGTCCATGCCGACCGCCTCGCCGAACTCGGCGAGGGCCGCGAGCACGTTGCCGGTGCCGCAGCCGAGCTCGAGGAGCCGCACGCGCCTGGGCGGCAGCGCGCGGCGAAGCGTGGCGAGGATGACCGCCAGCCGGCCGCGGAACCACCAGTGCGACCGGTCTTCTTCCATGTGGACGGCGACGTAGGCGGGATCCATCACGCTCGGCGGTTGGCCGCGCCTCTCACGGGCGAGCGGTCGTGCGGCGCGAATCACCGAGGAAACGGCGGAGGCGGTCGAGCCCCTCCTGGATTCGCTCGAGCGACGACGCGTAGGAAAACCGCAGATAGCCCTCCGCGTTGGCGCCGAAGGCGGCGCCGGGGGTGACCGCCACGTGGCTCGACTCGAGGATCTCACGCGCGAGGCTTACCGAGTCCGTCGACAGGTGGCGTGCGTTGGCCAGCACGTAGAACGCGCCGGTCGGCTCGGCGCCGACGCCGAAGCCGAGGGATCTGAGCCCGGCGATCATCGCCCGACGTCGATCGTCGAAGATCGCCCGGAAGCGCCGGCTGTCCTCGCCCGCTTCGCGCAGTGCGGCCAGGCCGGCCCACTGGACGAATTCGTTGGTCGAGATGAAGAAGTTGCCGTAGAGCGTCTGCAAGGCCCTGATGTGGTCGCGCGGAGCGATCACCCACCCGAGCCGCCAGCCCGTCATCGCGTACGCCTTCGAGAAGCCGTTGAGCACGAACGCGCGATCGGTGAACTCGAGGATCGTGCGGTCGCGCCCCTCGTAGGAGAGGCCGTGATAGATCTCGTCCGAGACGATCAGCGGGCCGTTGCCGCGGCTGAGCGCGCCGATCGCGGCCATGCGCTCGGGCGACAGCACGGTGCCGGTCGGATTCGCCGGCGAGTTGATCACGATCGCGCGCGTGCGCGGGCCGATCCGGCTCTGGATCGCCTCGGGTCGATACTGAAAGCCGTCCTCCTCCGTCACCCCGACGTAGACCGGCCGGCCCTCGGCATAGCGGATGAAGTTCGGGTAGCACGCATAGTACGGATCGCTCAGGACCACCTCGTCGCCCGGATTCAACAGGTGTCCGAAGAGCAGCAGCATCGCGGGCGAGGTGCCGGCCGTGACGAGGATCTGATCCGGCGAGACCGTCACGCTGTAGGTGCGCGCGTAGTGCTCGGCGATCGCCTCTCGGAGCGGCAGGATGCCGAGGCTGTGCGCGTAGCGCGTCCGACCGTCCTTGATCGCACGGGCCAGCGCGTCGCGAACGACCGGCGGCGCCTCGAAGTCGGGCTCGCCGAACTCCAGGTGCACGACGTCGATGCCGGCGCGCTCGAGCTCCTGCGCGCGCTCGGCCACCTCGACGGCCAGGAACGGCTCGATCTCCTGGATGCGCTGCGCGAACGTCATCCGCGCCTGCTCCTGACTCGATGGCGCGCGGTCATGATTTGCCAGAGCATGCCCGGCCCGTGCCGGAAGACGCCGACCTTGCTGCCGGCCTGATCGGTCCAGTTCACCGCGACTTCAACCACCTGGAAGCCCATGGCCCTGGCCAGCAGCAGGAGCTCGACGTCGAACCCGAATCCGTGTGTGGACAGCGCATCGAACAGCCGACCGGCGGCGGTCGCGGTGAAGGCTTTGAAGCCGCACTGCGAGTCGGCGATGTCACGAAGCCCCATCCGCGCGACCAGCCAGTTGAAGATCCGCCCGGCCGCGACGCGATGGGCCCGGGTCGTCACCGACACGCTCGGGTCGACGAGCACGCGCGAGCCGATCACGACGTCGGCGCCGGCGACCAGCGCGGGCTCGAGGCGCTTGAGCTCTTCGATCGGCGTCGCGCCGTCCGCGTCGGCGAAGAGGCGGTAGGAGCCGCGAGCCGCCAGCATGCCCGCGCGCACGGCGGCGCCCTTGCCCGTGTTCGGCCGCTGGCGCAGGACGCGCACCGCGCTCAGCTGTCGCGCCTCCACGAGATCGGCGGTGCCGTCGGTCGAGCCGTCGTCGACCACGATGATCTCGTAGGGCTCGTCGCGCCCCTCGAAGTAGGCGACGACTCGCTCGAGGTACGGCGGGAGTCGTTGCGCCTCGTTGTACGCCGGGATGACGACCGACCAGCGGGGCGTCACCGGATCGCGGTGCGGACCGGTCGGCGGCGCCGGCGGGCCGTGGCGGTCTCGTGCGCGGCACGCGCCACGCCCTGGGCGACCGCCGGGGCGACGCTCTTGTTGAACACGCTCGGGATGATGTACTCCTCCGAGAGCTCGCTGCGGCTCACGCACGCGGCCAGCGCGCGCGCGGCGGCGAGCTTCATCTCGTCGTTGACCACGCGCGCTCGCGCGTCGAGCAGGCCGCGGAAGAATCCCGGGAAGCAGAGCACGTTGTTGATCTGGTTCGGAAAGTCCGAGCGACCCGTGGCCATCACGCGCACGTGTTTCTCGGCCTCCTCCGGTCTGATCTCGGGCTCGGGGTTTGCCATCGCGAAGACGATGGGATCGCGCGCCATCCGCTTGAGGTCGCGCACGGTCAGGATCCCCGGGACCGAGAGGCCGATGAACACGTCGGCGCGCTCGAGTGCTGTGCCCAGGTTCCCCTTCACCTGACGCGGGTTGGTCGCGGCCGCGACCCAGCGCTTCATGAAGTCCATGCCGGCCGTGCGCCCGCGATAGATCGTGCCGTGCTCATCGACGCCGATGATGTCGCGGACGCCGAGCGATTGAAGGATCTTGATCGTCGCGGTGCCGGCGGCGCCGACTCCCGTCACGACCACCCGGATGCGGCGCGGCTCCTTGCGCACGATCTTCAGCGCGTTCAGGAGCGCCGCCAGCACCACGACCGCGGTGCCGTGCTGGTCGTCGTGGAAAACCGGGATGTCGAGCTCCTTGCGCAGGCGCTCCTCCACCTCGAAGCAGCGCGGCGCGGCGATGTCCTCGAGGTTCACGCCGCCGAACGCCGGCGCGATCACCTTCACGGTCTCGACGATCCGGTCGACGTCCTTGGTGCCCAGACAGATCGGGAAGGCGTCGACTCCAGCGAACTCCTTGAAGAGCATCGCCTTGCCTTCCATCACCGGCAGCGCCGCTTCGGGGCCGATGTCGCCCAGGCCGAGCACCGCCGTGCCGTCCGTGACCACGGCGACCGTGTTGTGCTTGATCGTCAGCGAAAACGCCCGCTGGCGATCTTCCTTGATCGCGAGACAGACCCGGGCGACCCCCGGCGTATACGCCATCGAGAGGTCGTCGCGGGTCCGGATGGGCACCTTGTTCGCGACCTCGATCTTTCCGCCGAGGTGCATGAGGAACGTCCGGTCGGAGATGGCGCCGATGTGGACACCGGGCACCTTTCTGAGCCGGCTGACGACCTGCTGGGCGTGGACGCTGTCCCTGGCCTTGACCGTGATGTCCCGCTCGGTCCGATCGCGGGTGGTCTCGACCAGGTCGACGGCGCCGATGTCCCCGCCGGCGTCGCCGATCGCGGATGCGACCTTACCGAGCATCCCGGGCCGATTCGCGATCTGGAGCCTGACGGTGAAGCTGTAGCTGGCGCTCGGGGCAATCACTGGGTCGATTCTACCCCCGCCGGCCCCAGAGGGCCGTCGACCTCCCGAGCCCCCGACGAAGGTCCAAGACCCGGGAACGTCCGACCGGGGATCCCTGTTTATGACGATTGCGCGCCGGTGATGAATAGCTGCACGGCGACCGCGGTCAGAAGGCTGCTGAAGCCGACGGCGGCGCACCCGGGGCTACGGTGAACCCCTGAGTATTGTGGTCGTGTTCACCTTAGACCGGCCTGGTTGGGACAAAAGTCGAGTTTGGTGAAACTTTCATGAGGGATCCCGCATCTGAATCAACAGGAATCCCTATCAGAGAAAGCCGGGTGACATGATGACATTTCGCGAGACTCCGGACGCCGTAGAAGGCAGCTCCGTGGCTTCCGCATCGATGACCTCGGCAGGCGAACGCGAAGCACAGGTGATCGTCGAAGACGACGCCGAGGAGACTCCACGCCCTGCAGCCGAGGAGACCTACGCTCCCGGCCTGACCAAGGGTGAAGATCCGGTCCGGCTCTACCTCAAGGAGATCGGCAAGGTCCCCCTGCTCACCGCTGCGCAGGAGGTCCAGATCGGTCGGCGCATCGAGGTCGGCCAGATCGCGCTCCGCCGCACGCTCGTTGCGATCCCGATGGCCGTCGAGGCCCTGCTCGTGGTCGGGGACAAGCTGCGTCATGACGAGATGCCGGCCGACGACGTGATGGTCCTTCCCGAAGGGGGCGAGCTCGAGCCCAAGGCGATCCGGCCCGTCATCCTCGCCTTCGAGAGGATGCGCCGCCTCGAGCGCAAGATCGCCCGTCTCGAGGCTTCTCTCACGGCCAGGCGCCGCTCGGCGGCCTATCGCAAGAGCACCGCCACCGCGATCGCGACCGCCCGCGAGGCGATCCAGGACGTCGTGGCAGGCATGACGTTGAAGCCGGCGCTGATCGACGATCTGGTTACCCAGGTGCGGCGCCGCTGGGAGCAGATCAGCGAGCTCGACCGCACGACCCGTCGAGGACACAACCCGGCTGCGGCACGAGAGCTGCGCCAGCTCGAGAAGCGCACGGGTATGTCCAGGAAGCAGCTCGGCCCGCTGCTCGAGCAAATCGAGCGCAGCGACCGTACGGTTCGGCAGGCCAAGCGCGAGCTGATGGAGGCCAACCTTCGCCTGGTGGTGTCGGTGGCCAAGCGCTACCTGGGTAGCGATCTGTCGCTCCTCGACCTGGTCCAGGAAGGCAACATCGGCCTGATGAAGGCCGTCGACCGGTTCCAGTACCGGCGCGGCTTCAAGTTCTCGACGTATGCGACCTGGTGGATTCGTCAGGCGATCACGCGGGCGATCGCCGACCACTCGCGGACGATCCGGATCCCTGTCCACATGGTCGAGACCCTGAACCGGATCTCGCGGGTGAACCGGAATCTCGTGAACGAGATCGGGCGCGAGCCGACCCCCGAGGAGCTCGCGCAGCGCACGGGGGTACCGGCCAAGAAGGTGCGGCTCATCCTCGAGTCGTCGCGCAAGCCGCTATCGCTGGAGACGCCGATCGGCGAAGACTCCGAGCTCGGCGATTTCCTCGAGGACAAGTCGGCGGGCTCGCCGAACGAGTCGCTTCTGAATCAGGACCTCACCACGCAGGTCGAGCGTGCGCTGTCGATGCTGTCGCCCAAGGAGAAGGAGATTCTCCGGCTCAGGTTCGG
>DATEMW010000338.1:0-19281 GCA_035275385.1 Candidatus Methylomirabilota bacterium
GGTCGATCGCCCTGAGGCGCTCGGCCTCACGCCAGCTCTCCCCGAGCGCCTCGTAGCAGCGGTCCAGCCCGACCTCGGGGCACTGGGTCTTCAAGATCGCGTGCAGCAGGCCGGCGGAGGAGCGCACCGACTTGCCGTTGATCTCGATCTCCGGCATGCGCTCGCGATCGAAGCGGACCAGCGTGTCGAACAGATCGAACAGGATCGCGGTATACGGCATCAGAGTGGCTTCCTCGTGTTGATTCGCGCTGGGCGCATGTCAGGCGGTGGCGGTGGCGCAGGCGCTGCTAAAAGAGCGTGAGCATGAGCCCCCACAGGACCGCAGCGATCACCCAAATCGCCCAATGTAGACGCCACGGCCGCAGAAACCATGTCGGCGAGTCTGAGCGGATCATCAAAACTACCCCCGCCACTATGAGCACCACGAGGGCCAACACCATGATGATGTTCATGCTGTGAACTCCGACGCGAGGTTAGTTTCTGGAGGCCTAATCCATTCACAATGGCTTTCTCCCGGCGTAGCCCTCGTCCAGGCCGTGCCAGTGTCGGATCTCGCGCTCACCGTATTTCCAGCACAGGTTGACCTCGCGGCCGTCGCGTAGATGGAGGAAGTCGACCAGCCCCAGGCCGAGATCCTTCGGCGCCCCGCCGAGCTCGACGATTGCGCCGAGGCCTTCGCGGATCTCGGTGGTCAGCCGCTCGACCCGCTCGGTGTCGGCGCGCCAGGCCCGCCGGTCGAGAACGCCGCCGCCGGCCAAGCTGATCCGCTGCTGCTCGGCCTGCATCCGCTGTTGCGCCTCGCCTGCCTCGGCGTGCGCCGACATCACCCGCCCCATGAGCCGGGAGAGCTTGGGGATCAGCGCCTCGACGTCCGCGACCGAGAAGTAGCGCTCAGCCACGGAACGGCTGATCCACGAAGATCGCGTGCACTTCCTTGGGCCCGTGAACGCCGCGCGTGAGCGTGAGCTCGATGTCCGCGGTGCGGCTCGGTCCCGTGATGAAATTGATCGCGCCGCCTCGTGCCGACGCCGGGTCGGCGTGCCACGCTTCGAGGAACACCCCCACCTGACGCAGCGACTCGAGCAGCGCGGTCCGGTCGAAGACCGCGATGTGGCACGGCGGCAGCAGCGATGTCGAGCGCGGTCGTCCTGCGCCGGACACGAGCACGAGGGTTCCCGTCTCGGCGACCGCGAGATCGACGCCGGTCAGCCCGAGGTCGACGCGCGCGGCGATCGATCGCAGCCGCTCACGCTCGGAGCCGTCGGTCGGCTCCGCGGCCGGCATCTGGTGCACGTCCAGGCCGCGGGCCCCGAGGGCGGGCACGAGGTCGGCGCCGAGCGCTGCGGCGTGCCAGGTCACGAGCCCGCGGGCATCGCGCTCGCGCGCGATGCTCGTGACCGCGTCAGGCACCATGTCGATCGACGCAACCCTGTGGAATACGCCGGCCACGCCCTCGAACTCTCGGCGGAACGCGTCGAGCGTCTCGGGCCAGCGCTCGGCGAGCTCGCGCCGGATCGACTCGGCTTCCGCGGCCGGATGCTGAGGGCGCCTGGCCGTCTCGGCCGCGAAGCGTGCCGGCGCGCGGCGGACCTGCTCACGGATCCGCGCCAGGAATTCGGCCTTGGTACTCACCCGCGTAGCTCCCGGTCGGTGGCCCACCGCTCCTGGAACGTCCGTGCGGCCACTGCCGGCAGGTCGCGAGTCCGCGTCCACTCGCCGAAAAAGAGCGGCACGCGGCCGATGCGCCCGCTCGCAACGAACGGACGCTGCACGAGTCGTCCGGCTCGAGCCGCCAGCCGGTAGAGCCGGGGACGCTGGAGCAGACGGGCCAGCAGCGCGAAGACGACGCGCTCCGGCCACGGCGCGATCTTACGGTCGTCGACCTCTCGCCTGAGCTCGATCAGCATGCGGGGAATGTCGATCCGCACTGGACACGCCTCCAAGCAGGCGCCGCAGAGCGACGAGGCGTGGGCGAGGTCCCGGACTGCCTCGGTGCCTTCCATCATCGCGGTCAGGAGGATCCCGATCGGCCCCGGATAGGTGTAGCCGTACGCGTGGCCGCCGATCTGCCGGTAGACGGGACAGACGTTCAGACAGGCTCCGCAGCGCAGGCAGGAGAGCGCCTCGCGCAGCGGCCCGTCGATCTGCGCGATGCGGCCGCCGTCGAGGAGCACGAGATGGAATTCCTCGGGGCCCTCGAGCTCGCCCCCGCGTCGCGGCCCCTGGACCAGCGAGGTGTACACGGAGAGCTTCTGGCCGGTGGCGCTCTTGGCGAGGATCGCCAGGAACACCATGAGGTCGCTCATCGACGGAACGACCTTCTCGACGCCCATCACCGCGACGTGCACGCGCGGCAATGAGGTGACCATGCGCCCGTTGCCCTCGTTGGTGACGAGCACGATCGTGCCGGTGTCCGCCACCGCGAAGTTCGCCCCGGTGATCCCGATGTCGGCCTGAAGGAACTTCTCGCGCAGCTCGACCCGCGCGATGCGGGTCAGCGCCTCCGGGTCGGGCTCGGCCGGGCGCTTGAGCTCGCGCGTGAACAGCTCGGCCACCTGCCCCTTCGTCTTGTGAATCGCCGGCGCGATGATGTGCGAGGGCCGCTCGTGCGCCAGCTGGATGATGTACTCGCCCAGGTCCGTCTCGATCGGCGTGATCCCGGCCGCCTCGAGCGCCTCGTTGAGGTGGATCTCTTCGGTCGCCATCGACTTCGACTTGACCGCCATCCGGGCGCCGCTCGCGCGCGCGATGTCGACGATGATCGCGCGCGCCTCGGCCGGCGTCGCCGCGTAGTGCACCCGCCCGCCGAGCCGCTCGACGTTGGCGATCAGGGTCTCGAGGTGGCGGTCGAGCTGCTGCAGCGTTGCTTCCTTGATCGCGCGCGCCTGGTCGCGCAGCGACTCGCCGTCCGGGAAGCCGGCGAAGGCCTCGCGCCGGAGGCCGATGAACTTGGTCGTCGCGATCGTGAGCGCTTCCTGGAGAAAGGCGTCCTGCATCGCGCCCCCGGCGCGCTGACGAAACGGCGTCCCGAGGTCGCCCGTGCTCATCGCTCGCCGCCGAGGAGCTCGGCCAGGTGGACCGCGCGCACCTTCGATCGATTGCGCGTGAGCCCGCCGCCCATCTGCATGAGGCAGCCTGCGTCGCACGCCACCAGACAGGCGGCGCCGGTGGCCTCCACGTTCGCGACCTTCTTGGCGAGGATCTGCGAGGACACCTCGGGCAGCCTCACCGCGAACGACCCCCCGAAGCCGCAGCACTCGTCGGCGCCGGTCAGCGGGACGAGCTCGGCGCCCCGGAGCTTGCCGAGCAAGGTTCGCGGACTCTCCGACTCGTGGAGCCCGCGCAGGAGATGACACGAATCGTGGTAGGTGACGCGGCCCGGGACCGTCGACGAGAACTCCGTCACGCCGAGCACCCGGACCAGGAACTGCGAGAACTCGTGGGTCCGCGCGGCGAGATCCTCCGCCTCGCGCGCCAGGCCTGCGCCGGCTAGCAGGCCGGGGTATTCGTGCTTGACCATCCACGCGCATGAGCCCGACGGCACCACGACGTGCTCCGAATCGCGGAACAGCGCGGCCGTGCGGCGGGCGACGGCGGCGGCCTCTGCATGGTAGCCGGAGTTGAACAGCGGCAGGCCGCAGCAGGTCTGGTCGGCCGGCACGTCGACGGCGACGCCGAGCCTCCTGAGCACGCGCACGATCGCGACACCGACGTGGGGGAAGAACAGGTCGCCGAGGCACGTCACCATCAGCGACGCGCGCCGGCCGGTCATGCGTGCGGTGGCGGCGGCGTCACCAGGACGACGACGAGCAGGCGCGCGTCGCCGTCGTTGACGAGCCCGTGCTCGACGCCGGCGGGCGCGACGAGCGCGTCCCCGGCTTCCAGCGCGTGCTCTGCTGCGCCGAGCCGGAAGCGCCCGCGCCCCTCGAGGACGACGTAGAACTTGTCCTGGTCCCCGTGGGTGTGAGGCTTCTGCTCCTGGCCCGGCGCCACGCAGTAGAGATCGAGCAGAGCGCGCGGCGTCGCGGCCAGGGCGATCTTGGCCATCTTGTCCGGCTGCAGCTTCGCGTGGTCCTTAACTCTGATACGCATCGGCGGCCCTCGCCAGCAACTCTACGGGATGAACGAGCGTCACGTCCAGACCGCGCTCGCGACACCCCGCGGCGATCTGGAGCAGGCAGCCAGGGTTCGCGGCGGCGACCACGCGCGCGCCGGTCTCGGCGATCCGGGCGAGCTTACGGTCCAGGAGATCGCGCGCCATCTCGGGCTCGAGGAGATTGTAGACACCGGCGCTCCCGCAGCACAGATCGCTGTCGCCGAGCTCGACGAGCTTCACCCCCGGGATGCGTGCGAGCAGCCGGCGCGGCTCCTGACGCACACGCTGCCCGTGAGCCAGATGGCAGGCGTCGTGGTACGTCACGGTGAGATCGAGCGTGCCCAGCGGAAGCTCGACGTCCGCCAGGAGCTCGCTGACATCGCGCACCCGCGCCGCGAACGATTCCAGGTTCGGCACGTGATGGCCGTACTCTTTCATCGCGGCGCCGCAGCCGGCCGCGTTGGTCACGATGAAATCGAGATCGGCTGGAAAGGCCGCGGCGAGAGCCCGGGCCCGGGCAGCGTGAGCCTCGGCGCGTCCAGCGTGGAGCTCGAGGGCGCCGCAGCAGCCCTGCGCGCGCGGGATCACGACGTCGAAGCCCGCGAGCGACAGGAGCCGCGCCGTGTCGCGGTTCACGTTCGGGTAGAGATGGCGCTGCACGCAGCCCGTCAGGAGCCCCACCCGTCCGACCGCGCGCCCGCGCGCGGGCACCAGCTCCGGCAAGCTGACCGCAGCCGGGACGTCGTCGAGCAGCGACTCCATCGCGGCGAGTCGCGGAAACCTCCGCAGCGCGCCGCTCGCCTGAACGAGCGCCCGGAGGCCGGAACGCTTGTAGAGTTTGAATCCCGCGAGCGCTGCGCCGAGCCGGGCGGGCTCGGGAAACACCGAGAACACGAAGCGATCGAGCAGCCGCTGCTTCGGCGGCGGGCCGTCACGGCGCAGCTGCGCGCGCGTAGCTTCGAGCAGCGAGCCGAACCTGACGCCGGACGGACAGGCCGTCTCACATGCCCGGCAGCCCAGGCAGAGGTCGATGTGGCGCTGGAACGTCTCGTTGAGCTCCACCCTGCCCTCGGCCGCCGCCCGCATCAGATAGATGCGGCCGCGCGGCGAGTCCATCTCCTCGCCGAGCACGCGGTAGGTCGGGCATTGCGGCAGGCAGA
The DNA here is from genome assembly GCA_035275385.1 of Candidatus Methylomirabilota bacterium. Classification (GTDB taxonomy): domain Bacteria; phylum Methylomirabilota; class Methylomirabilia; order Rokubacteriales; family CSP1-6; genus AR31. The sequence goes on from DATEMW010000338.1 coordinate 5,257, forward strand.
TCCCGCAGTGCACGCACTTTCTGATCTCGTCGAGATCGGGCGCCTGGACGCCCGCGCGCGCCATCAGAGACCTCCGACGTAGCGCCCGGGATTCAGCACGCGCTTGGGATCGAACTCGTCCCGCAGCGCTCGCATGAGGCCGAGCGCGCCGGGCTCGATCGGTCCCCACGGATCGACGGCTCGCCGGAGCTCGACTGGACCGCTCGCGATCACGACGCTTCCCCCGAGCTCGCCGACCCAGGCTCGAACGCGTGTCGTGACCGCGGTCATCTCAGCCACGCTCGCGCCGACGACGACCAGGCGCAAGGTCCCGAGGGCCGCGCATCCGGTCAGCCTCACGTCCGCGCCCGATGCCGCGGCCTGCACGATGGCGGCGATGGCTTCGACGGTGTCGGCGAGGCGTCCGGCGAGCGAGGCCACCTGGAGCACGGTCGCGCCGGACGGCGCCACCATGGCGGCGCTCATCGCGGGCCAGAATCCGTCGGGCAACGGCACGATCTCGGCGCCGCCGGCCTTCGCGAGCGCGCCCAGGCGCTCACCCTGCTCGCGGACCGCGTCGGCTACGCTGCCGATCGAGACGGCGACGCCGGCGCTGCCCGGGTCGCCGAGCACGGACTTCGCGGCGCGGTCGTTGACGAGCTCGACGCGGCTGGGCTGGAGCGGCGAGTCGACGAGCCGCGCGACGAAGTCCTGAGCGGCCGCGGGCCGATCGAGGACGACGAGCCAGGAGCGCTCGGTCTCCGGCAACGGGTGCAGGCGCAGGGTGAGCTCGGCGAGCACGCCGAGCGTGCCGAGCGCGCCGACCATCAGCTTGGGCACGTCGTAGCCGCTGACCGATTTCACGACCTTCGAGCCGCCCCACGTCACGACGCCGTCTGGCTGAACGAAACGCGCCCCGAGCAGCAGGTCGCGCAGGCCGCCGAAGCGCGCGCGCAGCGGGCCGCCGGCGTTCGTCGCCGCGACTCCGCCGAGCGTGCGAGACACAACGCCGGGAGGATCGATCGGGAGCCACTGTCGGCGCGGCGCCAGCAGGGCGGCGAGCGCCCCGGCGGTCGCTCCCGCCTGCACCGTGATGGTCACATCGTCCGGGTTGTACTCGATCGTCCGGTCGAGCCCGGAGAGGTCGACGACGATGTCGAGCCGGGTCGGCGGGTTACCGAGCTCGAGCGCGCTCGCGCTTCCGCGGGGGACGACCGCGAGGCCGCCGTCGTGGGCCAGCGCGATCACGCGGCTGAGCGCCTCCACCGAGTCCGGCCGGACGACCCAGCGTGGGCGCAGCCCGTCCATGCTCGCGGCCGCGAGCGAGCCTTCGTCGTCGCGCACGTGGTCGCGGCCGGCGATCGTGACGAGCGCTCCGCCCAGCGGGCCGGCCGCGACGGCCATCGCGTCGGTCAGATCCAGGCGCCGTCCGGTACGCGAGGCCGCGCCGGACGGAATCCCTCGCCGCAGGCTGGATGCGAGGGCAAGAGCTTGCCGGGATTCATGATGAGATCAGGGTCGAACGCTCGCCTCAACCGAAACATGAAGTTCAGGTCGGCTTCGGCATACTGCAGCGGCAGATTCTTGGCCTTGTCGAGTCCGACGCCGTGCTCGCCCGTGACGGTGCCCCCCATCTCGATGCAGGCGCGCAGGAGCTCCTCGTTCGCCGCCTTGGCGCGCTCGAGCTCGTCGGGCTGCCGGTCGTCGTAGAGGATCAACGGATGGAGGTTGCCGTCGCCGGCGTGGAACACGTTGGCGATCTGCACGCGATGACGCGCGCCGATCGCGATGAGCTCGCGCATGATCGCGGGCAGCTTCGAGCGTGGGACGACGGCGTCCTGCAAGAGGTAGGTCGGCGCGAGCCGCCCGACGGCGCCCGCGGCCTCCTTGCGCCCCTTCCAGAGGAGCGCGCGCTCGGTGTTGTCGGCGGCGACGCGCACTTCGAGCGCGCCGCGCTCCCAGCAGATCCTCGCCGCGCGCTCACCCTGCGCCTCGACCTCGGCGGCCGGACCGTCGAGCTCGATCAGGAGCACGGCCGCGGCGTCCTTTGGATAGCCGGCGCCGGTGCCCTCGTTGATCGCGCGGATCATGAGCTCGTCGAGCATCTCGAGCGCCGCCGGCACGATGCCGGCCGCGATGATGGCCGAGACCGCCTCGGACGCGTCCTCGATCGTCGTGAACGAAGCGAGAATCGTCTTCACCGCTTCGGCGGCGTGCAGCAAGCGCACCGTCGCGGCCGTCACGATGCCGAACGTCCCCTCGGAGCCCACGGCCGCCCCCACGAGATCGTAGCCAGGCCGGTCCGCGGCCTTGCCGCCCAGCCGGACCAGCTCTCCCGCGCCTGTCACGATGTCGAGCCCGAGGATGTGGTTGGTCGTGATCCCGTACTTGAGACAGTGGGGCCCGCCCGCGTTGGTCGCGACGTTGCCGCCGATCGAGGACACCATCTGGCTCGACGGGTCGGGCGCGAAGAAATATCCGCGGCCTGCGACGGCTCGGGTGAGAGAGAGGTTGATCAGTCCCGGCTGCACGGTCGCGCATCGGTTCGGCAGATCGATCTCGAGGATCGCGTCCATGCGGTTGGTGCCGATCATGACGCCGCCGGAGGGCGCCATGGCCCCGCCGATCAGGCCCGTTCCCGAGCCTCTGGCCACGATCGGCACGCGCTCGCGACGGCAGAGCTTGACGATCTCGACGACCTCGTCGGCGCGCCTGGGCAGGACGACGGCGTCGGGAGCGCCCTTGTAGAAGGTGTGCATGTCGCACTCGTAGACGAGGCGACCTTCGGGGGTGCGCACGAGCCCGGAAGCGCCGACGATACGCTCGAGCTGCTCCAGGAACGGCCCGCTCAGGGGCATAAGGGACGCCCCGCGGAGCGGGCTACGCGATCTTCCAGGTGTCTCCCGACGTCAGCAGCTTGGCAATATCGCCCGGGCCTCGGTCCGAGATCGCCTTCTGCTCTTGCTCGAGCATGAGGTCCTCGTAGACCGGGGCGTCGACGGCGGTGAGCACGCCGACCGGGATCGGGAAGTCCGGCGCGAAGAGGTCGGCGATGAGCTTCGCCGCGTTGACGTTCTTCTCGTCGTGCACCCAGAGGCTCGACTCGGGCACGTCCTTGGCGCGGACGACCGTCGGGATCACCCCCTGCATGATCACCGCGCGCCGGTCGTCCGGCGGCCCGAACAGTAGCGGCTTGCCGTGCTCGAGGCGCAGCTCGTGCTTCACCTTCGACTCGCGGTCGTAGATGACGTTCCACGCGAGGTCGTTGTACACGTTGCAGTTCTGGAGGATCTCGAGGAACGCGGTGCCCTTGTGGGCGGCCGCGCGCTTGAGCATCTCGTCCATGTGCGGGATGTTGCGGTCGACCGTGCGCGCCACGAAGGTGGCCCCGCAGCCCAGCGCGAACGCCAGCGGGTTCACCGGCCGGTCCGCAGAGCCGATCGGCGTCGACTTCGTGACCTTGCCGAGCTCGCTGGTCGGCGAGTACTGGCCCTTCGTCAGCCCGTAGATCCGGTTGTTGAAGAGCAGGATCACCAGATTCACGTTGCGGCGGAGCACGTGCAGCATGTGGTTGCCGCCGATCGAGAGACCGTCGCCGTCACCGGTGACGACGAAGATCTTGAGATCGGGTCGCGCGACCCTGAGCCCCGTCGCGATCGCCGGCGCGCGGCCGTGGATCGTGTGAAAGCCGTACGTGTTCATGTAGTACGGAAAGCGGCTCGAGCAGCCGATTCCCGAGATGAACACGATGTCCTCTTTCGGAATGCCCAGATCGGGCATCGTCTTCTGGACGGCCGACAGGATGGCGTAGTCCCCGCAGCCCGGGCACCAACGGACGTCCTGGTCGGACTCGAAATCCTTCTTCGTGTACTTCGGCGCTTCCTTCGCTCCGGCCCCGCTCGGGCTCATGCTTTGCCCCCGAGAAGTTGGTTGATGGCTTCGAGAATTTCCTCCGACGCGAGCGGCAGGCCCCGCACCCGGTTGAAGCCGACGGCGTCGACCAGGTATTCGGCGCGCAGCACGCGGACGAGCTGTCCGCTGTTGATCTCGGGCACCAGCACCTTGCGGTACTCGCGCAGGATGTGGCCGAGATCCGGCGGCAGAGGATTGAGGTGCCGCAGGTGAATCGAGGCGACCGACTTGCCGTCGGCCTGTGCCCGTTCCACCGCGGCGGTGATCGAGCCGTAGGTACCGCCCCAGCCGACGACCAAGAGGTCGCCGGTCGCCGGTCCGTTGATCGAGGTCGGCGGGATTTCCTGGGCGACGCGGCGGACCTTCTCTGCGCGCGTACGCACCATGTGGTCGTGGTTCTCGGGATCGTAGGAGATGTTGCCGGTGACGTCCTGCTTCTCGATCCCGCCGATACGATGCTCGAGACCGGGCGTGCCCGGCCGTACCCACGGCCGCGCCAAGGTGGCCGGGTCGCGGAGATACGGGAAGAAGCCTTCGCGCTCGGTCCTGAACGCGATCTCGATGGGCGGCAACGTATCCACGTTCGGGATCAGCCACGGCTCGGAGCCGTTGGCCAGGAACCCGTCGCTGAGCACCAGGACCGGCAGCATGTAGCGCGCGGCCAGTCTCACCGCCTCGTAGGCGACGTAGAAGCAGTCGCCCGGTGTCGCCGGCGCCAGCACGACCACCGGTGCCTCGCTGTTGCGGCCGTAGAGCGCCTGCATGAGGTCGGCTTGCTCGGTCTTCGTCGGCATGCCCGTCGAGGGGCCCGCGCGCTGGATGTTCAGCACCACCAGCGGCAGCTCCGCGGTCACGGCCAGGCCGATGCCCTCACCCTTGAGCGCGATCCCCGGACCGCTCGAGGCGGTGATGCCGATCGCGCCGCCGAACGAGGCGCCGATCGCTGCGGTGACCGCCGCGATCTCGTCTTCGGCCTGAATCGTGCGAACCCGGAAACGCTTGTGCATCGCGAGCTCGTGCAGGATGTCGCTGGCCGGGGTGATCGGATAGGCGCCGTAGACGACGGGAAGCTTCGAGCGCTGCGCGGCGGCGAGGATGCCCCACGCGAGCGCACGGTTGCCGGTCATCGCGCGATAGAGCCCCGGCGGCATCTCCGCGGGCTCGATCGCGTAGTGCTCGCCGAAGATCTCCGCGGTCTCGCCGAAGGCGTGGCCGGCCTTCAAGACGCGCGTGTTGGCTTCCGCGATGTCCTTGTTCTTCGCGAACCGCTTCTCGATCCACACCAAGGTCGGCTCGAGCGGCCGCGTGTAGATCCACGAGACCAGTCCGAGCGCGAAGAAGTTCTTGGTCCGGTCCTTCTCTTTCGTGTTGAGCGGAAGATCCTTGATGGCCTCGTGCGTGAGGCCGGTCATGTCGACCTTGTGCAAGCGATAGCGCTCGGCCAGCGCCGGCTCGTCCAGCGGATTGGCCGCGTAGCCGGCCTTGTCGAGGTTGCGCTTGTCGAAGGCCTGCGTGTTGACGATCAGGAGGCCGCCGGTCTTGAGGTCGCGCAGGTGCACCTTGAGCGCGGCCGGATTCATCGCGACCAGGCAATCGAGTCGATCGCCCGGTGTGTAGACACGCTGACTGCCGAACTGCAGCTGGAAGCTGGAGACGCCGAAGAGCGTGCCGGCCGGCGCACGGATCTCGGCCGGGAAGTTCGGCAGCGTGGCCAGATCGTTGCCCGCCCACGCGGATTCGGTCGTGAATTGCTCCCCGGTAAGCTGCATGCCGTCGCCGGAATCACCGGCGAAGCGGATCACTGCCCGATCCAGCGCTTTACGCGACTTCTCGACGCCGGTGGCGGGAGTCGCTATCTGAGCCATTTCGTCGTGTCTCCTCGCTCGCCTTGCGCAGTCATGTCCCGTGAGCCTGGCACGGGAAATTCGCTACAGAGGCAAGCCCGCCGGCCGTCAGGTCACGCACCGGCAGACCAACGGTCATTCTATCGGACGACCCGCGCACGGGCAAGATTCCCGGCTGCAGAACCTCCATCAGCCGGCGTCGACCTCGTGGGGGCGCTTGAGGGCGTCGCCCGGCCGGAGGTTCAGTACCGCCTCGGGGAACAGCCCGGCCAGCCAGCGGACCACGTCGTTGACCGTGACGACGCCCAGGGGCCGGCCCTCCCCGTCGACCAGCGGGATGGTCCGGTAGCCCGCCACGCTCATGCAGTGGATGGCGTACGCGACCCGGTCGTTCGCGCTGAGCGCTTGGGGATTCCGCGTCATCACCTCGCCGAGAGACGTGCGCCTGGCGTCCAGCGCCCGCCCCACCACGCGAGTGAGAACGTCGCGCTCGGTGAAGATGCCCACCAGGCGGCCCTGCGCATCCGTCACGAGCACGCCGGCCTGTCGCCGAGCGAGCATCGTCCGGACGGCGTCGTGCACGGTGGACGTCTCGGAGAAGCAGATCGGCTCGGCTGGAGACAGGACCGCGATCGTGTCGTTCAGCAGAGGCCCGCTGGCTTCCCTCAGCTCGTCGGTCTTCCGGAGGTCATCGTCGATCGTCGCGGAGTACTCGTCTTCGAACTCACCGCCCATACATCACATCCCCCTCGTGCTCGATCGTAACTCCTGGCTCGGACCGCGGCAATCGCGCTCACGAGCGCGCGGCGACCCGCGCCGGCTGCTCCTCGTTGGCGTCCTTCAGAAGCTGGATGAAGCGACTGACCGTCGGCGTCAGCGGCTTCTGGCGCCGATGGATCAGGCCGACCGGCCGCACGAGGTCGGGGATGCCCATCGGCACGACCGCCAGCGTGCGGATCGAGGCCTCGTTCTGCACGGTGTGTCGCGGCAGGATCGAGACGCCCGCCGCGATGATGATCGCCTGCTTGATCGTCTCGATGTTATCGAACTCCATGACCGTGTGCACGCGCACGTTGTGCTGGCGAAGCGCGCGGTCGATCGCCTTGCGGATCGTCAGGCCGGCGTCGAACGCGATGAACGTCTCCCCGTTGAGATCGGTCGGCATGACGACGCGGCGCCGCGCGAGCCGATGATTCGGGTGGCAAACGAAGGCCATCGGCTCGGAGCGGAGCGGCACGATCGAGAGCGCGCGATCGGCGGGCGGATACGACATGATCCCGACGTCGGCCTCACCCTGCATGACCGCCTCGACCACCTTGTGCGGATGCAGGCACTCGAGCTGCACGCGCGCGTCCGGGTAGAGGGACATGAACCGCTGCATGTGACGGCTCACGTCGTGCAGGCCGACGGAGTAGATCGCGGCGACCCGGACGGTGCCGTCGACCCGCGCCTTCACCGCCGCGATTCCCGCCTTGGCCTTGTCCCACGACTCGAGCAGCCCGCGGCAGGCGTCGTAGAATGCCTGACCCTCCGGCGTGACGACGAAGGGGCGCTTGGTCCGGTCGAGCAGCGCCACGCCGAGCTCGGCTTCGAGCTGCTGCATCGCCTGGCTGGCGGCCGACTGCGAGACGAAGTTCTGGGTCGCGCCGCGCGAGAACGAGCGCAGGCGCACCACGTCGCAGTAGAGCCGGAGCGTCTCCAGGTGCACGGCGAGATTATAAGAGTTTCTGATACTTATTATCCAACTTTTTGGGGATGACTAATAGTGAGCTTGGCAGTACTATCGTGCAACTGTTTTCACAAAGGGGATCACGCAGATGGCTTCAGCGCCGCGCAGAACAGCCATTCCCGGACCACCGCCCGCGCAAGGGCTCTACGATCCCGCGCACGAGCACGACGCGTGCGGCGTCGGCTTCGTCGTCGACATCAAGGGGCGCCGCTCGCACTCGATCGTCCAGCAGGCGCTCTCGGTCCTCATCAATCTGCTCCATCGCGGCGCCTGTGGCTGCGAGGCGAACACCGGCGACGGCGCCGGCATCCTGACCCAGATTCCGGACAGGTTCCTTCGCCGTGAGTGCGGCCACCTCGGCATTCCCCTTCCGTCGGCCGGTGACTATGGCTGCGGCTTCGTGTTCCTGCCACGCGATGCCGAGCAGCGGGACATCGTGCGCGCGCTCCTGCACTCGATCGTCGAAGAGGAAGGCCAGCAGCTGCTCGGCTGGCGCCAGGTGCCCACCGACGACCACCTGCTCGGCGCCAGCGCGCTCTCGGTCGAGCCGCACATCATGCAGGTGTTCATCGGCCGCGGCGCCGCGGTGCGCGATCACGCCCAGTTCGAGCGGAAGCTCTACGTGATCCGGAAGCTCTTCGAGAAGGCGGTGGTCGCGCTCGACATTCCGGAAAACAAGTACGCGTATATCCCGAGCCTCAGCTCGAACACGATCATCTACAAGGGGATGCTGAGCGCGGACCAGATCGAGACGATGTTTCCCGATCTGACCGACCCGGACTTCGAGTCGGCGCTGGCGCTGGTGCACCAGCGGTTCAGCACCAACACGTTCCCGTCCTGGCCGCTCGCGCACCCGTACCGCTACATCGCCCACAACGGCGAGATCAACACGCTCCGCGGCAACATCAACTGGATGAAGGCGCGCGAGGCGCTCTGCCGCTCGGAGGCGCTCGGCGACGATCTGAGGAAGGTGCTCCCGGTCACGCGCGACGGCCTGTCGGACACGGCCACGTTCGACAACGTGCTCGAGTTCCTCGTGATGAACGGCCGGTCGCTGCCGCACGCGATCCTCATGATGATCCCCGAGCCCTGGCAGAATCACGAGTCGATGAGCGCCGAGCGGCGGGCCTTCTACGAATACCACTCCTCGCTGATGGAGCCCTGGGACGGGCCGGCCTCGATCGCCTTCACGGACGGGACGGTCATCGGCGCCGTGCTCGACCGCAACGGCCTGCGTCCGTCGCGCTACTACGTCACGACCGACGATATCGTCGTCATGGCGTCCGAGGTGGGCGTCCTCGATATCCCCGCCGAGAAGATCGTGATCAAGGAGCGGCTGCACCCTGGAAAGATCTTCCTCGTCGACACCGCCAAGGGGCGCATCGTCGACGACGAGGAGATCAAGGCGCAGCTGGCCGCCGAGCATCCGTACGCCGACTGGCTGCGCGACAACCTGGTGCACCTCGAGGAGCTCAAGGCGCATCCGGTGCCGGCGCCCGACCACGCCACCGTGCTGACCCGGCAGATCGCGTTCGGCTACACGCACGAGGATCTGCGGATCGTCCTGGGGCCGATGGCCAAGAACGGTGAGGAGCCCATCGGCTCGATGGGCACCGACACGTCGCTGGCGGTCCTGTCGAACCGGCCGCGGCCGCTCTACGACTACTTCAAGCAGCTCTTCGCCCAGGTGACGAATCCGCCGCTCGACCAGATCCGCGAGGAGCTGGTGACCTCGATGGAGTCGACGGTCGGGCCCGAGCGGAACCTCCTCGTGCCCGAGCCGGAGTCCTGCCGCCAGATCGTCCTGAAGGACCCGGTGATCACGAACGAAGAGCTGGCGAAGCTGGCCCACGTCGGCGAGCGCGGGTTCAAGGCGCTCACCTTGCCGATGCTCTATCCGGTCGCGGAGGGCGCCGCGGGGCTCGAGCGGATTCTCGACACCCTGCAGCGCCGGGCGAGCGCGGCGATCGCCGAGGGCTACAACGTCATCATCCTCTCGGATCGCGGCATCAGCAGAAAGACGGCGGCCATCCCGAGCCTCCTGGCCACGGCGTCGATGCACCACCATCTGGTCCGGCGCGGCGAGCGCACGCGGTGCGGCCTCGTGATCGAGACCGGTGATGCGCGCGAGGTGCACCACCTCTGCCTGCTGATCGGCTACGGCGCGGGCGCGGTCAATCCTTGGGTCGCCTTCGAGACGATCGACGACCTGATCAAGGAAGGCCTGCTGCCCGACCTCGATCGGACGAAGGCGATCAAGAACTACATCAAGGCCTTGAACAAGGGAATCCTCAAGGTCATGGCCAAGATGGGGATCTCGACCCTGCAGAGCTACACGGGTGCGCAGATCTTCGAGGCGATCGGCCTCAACGGCGATCTGGTGCACCGCTACTTCACCGGCACGGTCTCGCGCGTGTCCGGCATCGGACTCGACGTGATCGCCGACGAGGTCCGCCGGCGCCACGAGCGCGCCTTCCCCGAGCGCCCGGTCGGCGCCGAGCGCGAGCTCGACTGGGGCGGTGAATATCAGTGGCGGCGCGACGGCGAGCACCACATGGTCAACCCGGACATGATCGGCAAGCTCCAGCACGCGACGCGCAGCGGGAGCTACGCGCAGTTCAAGGAGTTCACGCGCCTGTGCGACGACCAGAGCAAGCGGCTGGCGACCCTGCGCGGGCTCATCGAGCTGCGTCCCGCGACGACGCCGGTGCCCATCGACGAGGTCGAGTCCGTCGAGTCGATCCTGAAGCGGTTCGCGACCGGCGCCATGTCCTACGGCTCGATCAGCCAGGAGGCGCACGAGACTCTCGCCATCGCGATGAACCGGATCGGCGGCCGGTCGAACACGGGCGAAGGCGGCGAGGACGCCGCGCGCTACCGCCCTGATTCCAACGGCGACTGGCGGCGGAGCGCCGTCAAGCAGGTGGCGTCTGGGCGCTTCGGCGTCACGAGCGAATATCTGGTCAACGCGACAGACCTCCAGATCAAGATGGCCCAGGGCGCCAAGCCCGGCGAGGGCGGCCAGCTCCCGGGCGGCAAGGTCTATCCGTGGATCGCGAAGGTGCGCTTCGCGACACCGGGCGTGCAGCTCATCTCGCCGCCGCCGCACCACGACATCTACTCGATCGAGGACATCAAGCAGCTCATCCACGATTTGAAGAACGCCAACCCCGAGGCGCGGGTGCACGTGAAGCTCGTCGCCGAGATCGGCGTGGGCACGGTCGCCGCGGGCGTGGCGAAGGCCTTTTCCGACGTGGTGCTGATCTCCGGCCACGACGGCGGCACCGGCGCTTCCCCGCTGACGTCGATCAAGCACGGCGGCGTGCCGTGGGAGCTGGGGCTCGCCGAGACGCAGCAAGTCCTCGTGCTGAACAAGCTGCGCGACCGCATCGTCGTGCAGGTCGACGGCCAGATGAAGACCGGGCGCGACGTCGTCATCGCCGCGCTGCTGGGCGGCGAGGAGTACGGTTTCTCGACCGCGCCGCTGGTGGTGCTCGGCTGCATCATGATGCGGGTCTGCCATCTGAACACCTGCCCGGTCGGCATCGCGACGCAGGATCCGGAGCTCCGCAAGCGGTTCGCGGGCCGCGCCGACTCCGTCGTGAACTTCTTCCGCTTCCTCGGGCAGGAAGTCCGCGAGCACATGGCCGCACTCGGCTTTCGGACGATGGACGAGATGATCGGGCGCGTCGACCGCCTCGACTTCAAGCCGGCGCTCGAGCACTGGAAGGCCCAGGGGCTCGACCTCTCGTCGATTCTCTACCAGCCGGACGTGCCCGCCGACGTCGCCCGCCGGTGCGTCAGGCCGCAGGAGCACGCGCTCGAGGTCTCGCTCGACAACACGACGATCATTCCGGCGTGTCGCGAGGCCGTCGAGCACAAGAAGCCTGTCGAGCTGCGTCTGCCGATCCGGAACGTCAACCGGACGGTCGGCACCACACTCGGCTACCACATCACCAAGCGCTGGGGCGGCGAGGGCCTGCCCGACGACACGGTCCGCGTCCACTTCACGGGCTCGGCTGGACAGAGCTTTGGAGCGTTCGTCCCGCGCGGCGTCAGCTTCACGCTCGAGGGCGACGCCAACGACTACTGGGGCAAGGGGCTCTCGGGCGGCAAGCTCGTGGTGTTCCCGCCGCGCGGCAGCACGTTCGTGCCCGAGGAGAACATCATCATCGGCAACGTGGCGCTCTACGGTGCGACCAGCGGCGAGGCGTACGTGCGCGGCGTCGCCGGCGAGCGCTTCTGTGTGCGCAACAGCGGCGTGCACGCGGTCGTCGAGGGCGTCGGCGATCACGGCTGCGAGTACATGACCGGCGGACGGGTCGTCGTGCTCGGGCGCAGCGGCCGCAACTTCGCCGCGGGCATGTCGGGCGGTATCGCCTATGTGCTGGACCTGGACGGCGACTTCAAGCGCCGGTGCAATCTCGGCATGGTGGACATCGAGCGGCTCGATCAGCCCGAGGAGATCGCGCTGGTGCGCGACCTGATCCGGCGCCACATCGAGCACACCTCTTCCACCTACGCCGCCGGGATCCTGCGCGACTGGATCGACGTGCAGCCTCGCTTCGTGAAGGTCATGCCGCGCGACTACAAGCGGGTGCTCGCCGCTGAAGCTCGGGCGCAGGCGGAAGGGCGACAGCCTACCTTCGCCGAGCTCGTCGGGACCAGCGGTGGGTAAGGTCACCGGCTTTCTCGAGATCAAGCGGAAGAAGCCGCCGGCGCGCCCGGTGGCCGAGCGGGTCCGCGACTGGAAGGAGTACTACCTTCCCTACCCGGTCGAGGATCTCACCAAGCAAGCCGCACGGTGCATGGACTGCGGCATTCCGTTCTGCCACCAGGGCTGCCCGCTGGGGAACATCATCCCGGACTGGAACGACCTGGTCTACAAGGGCCAGTGGCGCGAGGCGATCGATCGTCTGCACGCGACGAACAACTTCCCGGAGTGGACCGGACGGCTTTGCCCGGCGCCGTGCGAGGGCGCCTGCGTGCTCGGGATCAATGACGACGCGGTGACGATCAAGGGCGTCGAGCTCGCGATCATCGAGCGCGCCTTCGACGAAGGCTGGGTCGGCGCGCAGCCGCCGGCCGCCCGTACCGGCAAGACCGTCGCCGTCGTCGGCTCGGGCCCCGCTGGGCTGGCCGCCGCCGATCAGCTCAATCAAGCGGGGCACCTCGTGACCGTCTTCGAGCGCGACGACCGGATCGGCGGGCTCCTGCGCTACGGCATCCCCGAGTTCAAGATGGAGAAGCGCTTCGTCGACCGCCGGCTCCAGCTCATGGAGAAGCACGGCGTGCGGTTCCGGACGGGCGCGCACGTCGGCGTCAACGTGCAGACCGGTACCTTGCGCAGCGACTTCGACGCGGTGGTCCTGGCGGGCGGCGCCTGCTGGCCGCGTGACCTCACGATCCCCGGGCGCGAGCTCGGCGGCATCCACTTCGCGATGGAGTATCTGACGCTCCAGAACCGGCGGTGCGAGGGCGATCAGATTCCCGACGAGGGGTTCATCAGCGCGAAAGGCAAGCGCGTGGTCATCATCGGCGGCGGCGACACCGGCGCCGACTGTCTGGGCACGGTACACCGCCAGGGCGCTGTGTCGGTCCATCAGTTCGAGCTGCTGCCGCGGCCGCCCGACGAGCGTGCGGCGGACAACCCGTGGCCACAGTGGCCGAACATCTTCCGCGTGTCCGGCGCCCACGAAGAAGGCGGCGAGCGCGTTTACGCGGTCTCGACGCAGCGGTTCCTCGGTGATGAGCGCGGCCGCGTGAAGGCGCTCGAGGCCTTGAAGGTCGACATGGTGCGCGAGGGCGGCCGGCTCGATTTCAAGCCCGTTCCCGGCAGCGAGTTCACGCTCGAGGTCGACCTGGTGCTGCTCGCGATGGGCTTCCTCGGCCCCGAGCGCCCGGGGATGCTCACGGATCTGGGCGTGAAGCTCACCGAGCGCGGCAACGTCTGGCGCGACGCGACCTGGATGACCAGCGTGCCCGGCGTGTTCGCGTGCGGCGACATGCAGCGTGGCCAGTCGCTGATCGTCTGGGCGATCGCCGAGGGTCGCTCGGCGGCGCGAGGCGTCGATCTCTACCTGATGGGCAAGTCAGAGCTCGCCGCTCCGCTACCCTAGCTCGGAGGGGGGCTTTGCCCCCCTTCCGACGGTCGTCGCACGCCTGACGGCGCGCTCCTCCCTGCCTCCCCCCAGGATCGATTGCGCGGGCGAAGCCCGCGCTCGAACAGCCGTCTCACCGCGTGGAGACGAGTGTCAGCGTGGGCGGAGCGGTTCGCCTACTAGAGACCACCACGGGAGAGCGACCGCCAGGATCGCGATCCAGCCGACCAGGGTCATCCAGATCCCGAAGCGGAGCATCTCGCCTGCCGAGACGTGGCCCCGTTCGTAGATGACGAGAGCCGACGAGCTTTGCGCTGGATAGTAGACGACCGCGTCGCCGGTCATCATCACGACCAGCGCGCACACCAGCGGATTGAGCCCGGCCTCGCGGCCGACTGACATCGCGATCGGCAGCGCGAGCGCCAGGAAGCCGGAGATGTTCGGCACGAGCGCGCGCAGC